>JAHQVI010000219.1 GCA_019634405.1 Hyphomicrobiales bacterium | reverse complement strand
GGCCAAGAGCGCCAATGACGCCGTCAGCGTAAGACGCACGATCCGGCAAGGCTTGTGGGTCACGATCGTCGTCTCCGCCTTGATGACGCCTGTGATCTGGCATTTCGAGGCGATTTTTCTCCTGCTCGGGCAGGAGCCGGAGATTGCCGAGCTCGCGCAAACCTATTCGAGAACGTCAGTCTGGATGCTGGTTCCCTTCTTTGGCTTTATCGTGCTGCGTGGCCTGATCACCGCGCATGATGATACCAGCGTCTTGATGCCGATCATCATCCTCGGCATCATCACCAACGCGCTCATCAATTATGCGCTGATGTTCGGCAATTGGAGCTTCCCGCGTTTGGAGCTGGCGGGCGCCGGGATCGCGACGGCGCTGGTGAATGCGTTGATGTTCATTGCCCTGTTCGCCTATACGCTGCTGCGTCAGGCCTACCGGCAATATTCCCTGCTCATTCGGTTCTGGAAGCCGGACTGGCAACGTTTCGGGCAAATCTTCCGTGTGGGGTTGCCGATCGGTCTGATGATGCTGAGCGAGGTCGGCCTGTTCTCCATAGCCGGTTTCTTCATGGGCTGGCTTGGAACCGATGAACTGGCCGCGCATGGCGTCGCCCTTCAGCTTGCGGCGATCACATTCATGATCCCGCTCGGGCTCAGCCATGCCGCGACTGTTCGGGTGGCGCTGGCGCGGGGACGGCGAAGCTCCGGGGATATTCGCCGCGCAGGCTGGGTCGCCATTGCGATGGGAACCGGCTTTATGGGGCTTTCGGCGATCGTATTCTGGCTGGCGCCTGAAACGCTGATCGGATTCTTCCTGGACTCGGCGCGTCCGGAAAACCATGCCGCGATCAGCCTTGCCGTCAGCTACCTGGCAATCGCGGCGCTTTTTCAGATTTTTGACGGCGCGCAGGTCGTATCATCCTCTGTGCTGCGCGGGCTGAACGATACGATGACGCCGATGATAATCGGAATTGCCGGCTATTGGGGGGTCGGCCTGAGCCTGGCTTATGGTCTGGCGTTTGTTTTCGATCTGCGCGGCGTTGGCGTCTGGGTGGGACTTGCCGCCGGGCTGGCTTCGGCAGCGCTGATATTCAGCTTGCGGTTTGCCTGGCGCGAGAAGGTCGGCATTGTCTAGGCAGGGCTGTTCGCGCAGGGATTACCGGCGCGGGGCGGCAAGCGCTTTGAGCTGCGCCAGCGTACCGCGATAAGCGTTCAGATCGACCGCGCCGTCCACGCCTGCGCGACGCCCGCGATTGTGATATTGCCAGAAAATCCAGCTATCCCTCCGGTAGCGCGGAAAGATGACCAGGCTGCGGGCCCAGAAGTGTTCCTTTTCGAACCTGCCGGTCAGATGGGCGTCATGAAATTGCCGGGTTGTATAAATGACCGGACGTTTGCGGAACGCGTCTTCAACCGCATCAAGGAAGTCCTTTATCTCTCCAGCGAGATCGGGAAGCGTTGGCCTGTCCCGGCAGGGCTGCATTTGCTCGGCGTCAAGCGCCGCGGGCAAAGCGCTCATATCCCGCGGTACGATGCGTATGAAATTCTCGGCCTGCGCCTTGCCGGTGCGGCACGGTGAGAAGAAATGGTAAGCCCCGCGCAGAATGCCGGCCTGCTCGGCGGCGAACCAGTTGCGCGAGAAGCGCGGGTCGTTGAAAGTCTCGCCCTCGGTCGCCTTGATATAGGCGAATTCGACGCCGTCCTCTTTCAGCCGGTCCCAATCTATGGGGCCCTGATGATGCGAGACATCCACTCCGCGCACGTCGTAATAAAGGGCTGCGGGCTCAACATACGGATAGACGATCCAGGATAGTGCAAGCGTCACCGCAAGAAAAATCGCAAGGAAAGCGGTCAGTCGTTTGATAATATTGATCCCCGATTAAGCTGCCGGCGGTGCGCGAAACGATTATCTTCTGATTTTGAAACGCTATTAATACCGTGGCAAATGCGGGCGGTATAGAAAAACTGTGGCTAGGATGTGCGATCCGGCGATCCGATAGCTGCTCTTGCGGTGCGTTGGCGCTAACATCATGCATTGCACAAATCATTCATGCACCTCGGAGGCGAGCCACATGACCATCAAGACCTCGGCAGGCAACTATTTTGAAGATTTCGCTCTGGGGCAGGTGATCGAGCATGCAACGCCGCGCACGCTGACGTCGGGCGACGCGGCCTTGTATACCGCGCTTTATGGCAGCCGCTTTGCAGTGCAGTCGGCAGACAGCTTTGCGCGTGCGATTGGCTATCAAACGGCCCCGCTCGACGACATGCTGGTTTTTCATACGGTTTTCGGCAAGACCGTGCCGGATATTTCGCTCAATGCGATCGCTAATCTGGGCTATGCGGAATGCCGCTTTCTAAAGCCGGTCTTTTCCGGCGATACGCTGCGCGCTTCGTCGGAGGTGATCGGACTGCGTGAAAACTCCAACGGCAAGACGGGGATCGTCTATGTCCGCTCGCGCGGAGTGAACCAGAAAGACGAAACCGTTCTCGACTATGTTCGCTGGGTCATGTTGAGAAAACGCGATGCAGGGAGCGCGCCTGCCGCAACGACGATTCCCGAACTGGCGTCCAAGGCCGATCCGGCGACAATCGGGGCTGCCGTACCACCCATCGACAGCGCAGCTTATGACAGCGCTCTGGCCGGAAGCGCTGCCCGATGGGGTGACTATCAGGCCGGCGAAAGAATCGATCATCAGGATGGCATGACCATTGAGGAAGCCGAGCACCAGATTGCGACGCGTCTTTATCAGAACACGGCGCGCGTTCACTTTAACCAGCATGTCGAAGGGCAGGGCAAATTCGGCAGGCGTCTGGTTTATGGCGGACACGTCATCTCGCTGGCACGAGCGCTGAGCTTCAATGGACTTGCCAACGCTTTCCATATTGCCGCCATCAATGCGGGCCGCCATATCGCTCCTGCCTTCGCGGGCGACACGCTTTATGCATGGAGCGAAGTGCTTGAAGTCGCCGGGCTTCCCGGGCGTAGCGATGTCGGCGCGCTGCGGCTTCGCACGATTGGCGTCAAAAACCGCACGCCGGAAGGTTTTCCCCTGATGAGCAATGACCAGACGCCGGAAGAGGGCGTCGTGCTGGAGCTGGATTACTGGGCGATCCTGCCGCGGTAATTTAATAACAGGTGAACAACCTGCCAAATTTCTTCGTCACGAATGAATATATTTCGTTCGTAATTTCGTCTTGCGGCTCCATCGGCGATTAAAGTATCATTTTGTATAGGCGTCATTTGATACGCCACTCAATCTATATTGAAATGTTGATTGATATATTTTTCTAGAAATCATTATGATTGAATTACTCGCGGCGCTTGTTCTCCTGCTTCTGGCTGGACTGTTGATCATAAGATTGTTTATCAGCAATCAAACCAGAAAAACGCAACCTTACTTAGCCTTGCAGAACGTGACTTCAATCAGAATTTGCAGCTCGGGCGCGCCCATGACACGCGCTTGCACCGCGTCGAGGAACGCCGGGAATGGAACAAGATGGCCTTGCCCATTGATGGCGCGGTCCCTCTCGATATGCTTCCGAAGCTCGGGAACATCTTTAATGTTCAGGTAAATCAGGCTGGTTATAAGTCCCCGGCTCACGAACTTGCCGCTTTCAATGAAAGGGATATGACCCAAAATGCGGAGCTGATGAGCAAGGCTCGACGCACAGCTTTTCTGTTGAGGGAGCTCTATGCCGGCAATATCGTGGCCGCCCAGCAAAAGATCATTGCCGATTCCCGCGAAGACCCTAACGGCGAATTGCCTTATATAGCACCTGGAATCGACGCGCTTGTCGGACTCGACAAATTCGATCGGCAAAGACTGCGTTTCAAATCAGGTGCTGGCGTCCCCGAATGGCTTCTCCGGCGCACGGTGAGAGAGTGGGGATTTCCAAGGAACGTCGAATTGCGTGAACGGGATTGATTGCCTTTACGTAGCTGGTAAAACTTTCATAAACAGGTCGCGCAAACGGTCGTTATTTACTAAATTTAAAGAATAAATTTTGGTTTTTTGACCGCGTTCCTCATTCTAGCATCTCAAGAGGATAGCTGTGTCCCGCCCGGTAAGGCTGTCGGGACTGTGCGGCCGTCCAGCAATGGTGGAAAACGTGTTTCATCGGGACATGCCATGTTTGAGTTTCTCGTAACCATAGCGGCCGGGCTGATGATCGGGCTAGTGACTGTAGAAGGCATCATTTATGTGAAAGCCAAGAGGATCGCCATTCTGCTGGTGTTGGCGGAGCGGGACTTCAATATGCACGTGGCGAGCGGGCTGGCCCATGGCGGCCGTTTGCAGCGCGTCGAGGAACGCAAGGACTGGAACAAGATGTCCCTGCCTCTTGAGGCTCCCATCCCGGTCGACATGGTGCCGATGATCCGCAACTTCGCGAATCTTCATTTCAATCAGGCCGGATATGAGTCGGTTGCCCATAAGCTCATCGCAGCGAACGAGAAGGAATGGGCGAGCAAGGGGACCGCGATGGGCAAAGCCCAGATGACAGCGTTCCTGCTGCGAGAACTCTATGCCGGCAATGTCAAAGCCGCACAGCAGAAAATTATCGCGGAGACGCGTATCAATGCCGAGCGCAAGCCGCCTTATGTTGCGCCGGGGATCGACGTGCTGGTCGGATTAGATTCGTTTGACACGGAAGCGCTGCGTTTTGCGCCGCATGCCGGAGCCGAGAGATGGCTCCTGAGACGCACTGTAAGATATTGGGGCTTTCCAAGGAATATTCGCTGGGTCAAGCAGAACCCTGACGGCACCAAGACTTTCTTTGACCCGTGGGATGCATTCGGCCAGCTCTATCAGCAAAATCTGTAGGAGCGCTTTACGAGCCGGATGGGATCGTTTAACCCGGCCCGTGCAGAGCGCCAGACATTTATCCGGTCACGGATTGAGAATCAGCGCCCGCTTTCCGGTCCCATGCTCTAGAGGCATAAAATCTGCGAGGCCGAGGCGGTCAGATCCATCAAAATGATCTGGCCGCGCCGGAACATCACATATGCGGCGCCAGCGCAAAGAAGGCCAAGGCTGGCAATGATCGCGATGCGCGCTGATACCGGCATCTTGCGCCTCATCTCCTTAAAATGTTGCGGCCGCGGTCCGTTCTGCGTCTTCAAGGCGCGGCGAGGCTACTTCCCTGATCGGCAGATGGAAGGCTGCAGCAAGCAGGCTCACCGCAACCGACATCAACCACAACATATCATAGGATTGATAGGCATCAAAGACGACGCCGCCAAGCCATGCGCCAAGGAAGCTGCCGATCTGGTGCGAAAAGAAGACGATGCCGTAAAGCATGGATAGCCAGCGCGGACCGAAAAATATCACGATCAGGCCGGTGGTAAGCGGGATCGTACCGAGCCAGAGGAAGCCCAGGCCCGCTGACATGGCAATGATCAGTTCCGGGCTGAGCGGCAGGTAGAGAAATCCGATGAAGATCACGCCGCGCAGCAGATAGAGCGCCGTGAGCGCGATTTTCTTTGAAATCACCTCGCCAATGCGGCCGCAAAGATAGGTGCCGGCAATATTTGTCAGCCCGACAGCCGTCAGGGCGATCACGCCAATGCTCGGATCGAACCCCTTGTCGCCTATGAAGGCCGGCAAATGGGTAGCGACAGCTGCGATCTGAAATCCGCAGACAAAGAAACCAAGCGTCAGCAGGATAAAGCTGGGATAGGTCATTGCCTCGCGCAGAGCCGGGCCGATCGCTTGTCCGTCAATCTGCGGCGCTGCGGCTTCTTGCGGTCCATTCGCGCCGTCATCCCTGATGCTCGATGACATAGCAAAACCGAGCGGAGCCATGACCGCGGCTGTTGCGGCAAGAATGAACAGCGTTGTGATCCAGCCCGTATCAGTGAGCAGCACATGCGCATAGGGCAGCGCAATAAACTGGCCAACGGCGCTGCCCATGCTTGCGATGCTCAGCGCTAGTCCGCGCTTTTCGGGTCGAACCGCGCGTGCGACGACGCCGAAAACCGCTGTGAAACCGCTGCCCGATACGCCCAGGCCAATCAGCACGCCGCTTAGGATGAGCCCTTCGGCGCCCGCCGAGTTGGCCATGATAATCAGCCCGAGGACATAAAAGACCGTGCCGCCGAGCACCACCCATTTTGCGCCATATTTGTCGCTGAGCGCGCCGGCAAAGGGCGATCCCATGCCCCAGAGCAAATTGATCAGCGCGATGGAAAGCGCAAAGGCTTCGCGCGATACGCCAAGATCGCGGGTTATTGGCGGAAGAAACAGGCCGAATGTCTGCCGGATGCCCATATTGAGCGCAAGAATTGTGGCTCCTGCGATCACGATCCACCATGCAGGATGAATACGACGTAGCATTCTGACACCTGTTGAATTTGTATTGAAAAGACAACTATTAATGTTCGTTATTATACGGTCGGTCCAATGAATTGTCAGGATGATACTAATAAGGGAGCGTTATGATGTATCGTCCGTGCTCAATTTCCGCCGGGTTTCATCGAACTCCCCCTTTGCATTGAGGCGGCGCGTCAGCATCGAAATATCCCAGCCCGCACGCGTCTCCTCAATGTTTAAAAGATTGTAGCTTGCGCATTGCTCAGGCGTGCCGCGCATCAGCGATGCAGAGGACACGCCGATGATCGGCGCTGGCTTGCCGACGGTCGGGAGATATGTCTCCATCGTGCGGTGATTGTGCCCGTGCAGCACGAGTTCCGCGCCATGCTCGACCAGCAAGGCTTTGAAACGGCGCGCATCATGCAGCGCCCTGACATGGGATGTCATGCCTGGCAGAGGAGGGTGATGGATCATGACTATGCGGCAATAGCCTTCCTTCCCCAGCCTTGAGAGCACATTGGCGGTCTCGCGCATCTGACGCCGACCGAGCCAGCCTGACGCCATGAGCGGGAGCGTGGGGCGAGCCGAGGAAAGACCGATCAGGGCGATACGGCCGAACAGGCGCACGAACGGAAAATGGACGCCATGCGCGCCAAACCAGTTTGCGCCGGCCTCGTTGGACATCATATAAGACCGCCAGTGCCGTAGTCTCGGATCGCGCAAAAATGGCGAATAGGCGTCGTGATTGCCGGGCACGACGGTAACGGTTTCCGGCGTTCCGGTCTTATCGAGCCAGCGCCGGGCGGCGACGAATTCCTCAGGCAGGGCGATGTTGACGAGATCACCGGTCACCGCAATATGGTCCGGCTCGCGCCCGAGCATGTCGTTCACAATCATATCAAGCACTTCACGCCGATGATGCCCTTTCCGGCGCTGCCAATTCACATAGCCAAGGATGCGCTTGCTCATCAGGTGATGGAACGGTGCGTGTGGGAGCGGCGCGAGATGGATGTCGGAAAGATGGGCCAATGTCAGCATGAATGATCGCTTGGTAATTTTTTTCTGGGTTCGTATTTAGCAAATCGGTCTATCTTCATAACCGTTCAGGATCAATAAAGCGGAGTTTGCTCAAGGCAATGAGGAAAATGCTTATCAGGACACTGATTTTCCCTTATTGGCGTCTGCGGCGGGGGATGACCCTGGGCGCACAGGCGATGATCGTGCGGGGCGGCAATGACGTTCTGATGGTTCGCCATGGCTATCGGCCCGGCTGGCATTTTCCCGGCGGCGGTGTGGAGTGGCGCGAAACGCTTGTGGACGCCCTTATCCGTGAGGTTGAGGAAGAAACCGGCGTCGTTATCAAGAACGTCCCCCGCCTGCTCGGCATGTACGCCAATTTCATTGCCACACCGAGCGATCATATTGCCTTCTTCGTCGCCGATGAGTGGGAGCAGCCGCGCGTGCCCGAGCCGAACCACGAAATCCGCGAACAGCGCTTTTTTCCGCTGAGCGAGCTACCTGATGACATTTCGCCCGGCGCGGCAAGGCGCGTGCGCGAGGTGTTCGAGGGCGCACCGCCTTCACCGCACTGGTAGGCGGTTACAAAATCACCGCGCCGCGATTATGCGGGGCGTTGAGATCCAGCTCCGGTCCTTTCGGGACAATGCGCGATGGATTGATCG
>JAHQVI010000218.1 GCA_019634405.1 Hyphomicrobiales bacterium | reverse complement strand
GCCTGGTTCGGTTACTCCGCACACGAAATTCAAGGCAGAAGCTTACATTCTGACGAAAGATGAGGGTGGACGTCACACGCCGTTCTTCACCAACTATCGTCCGCAGTTCTATTTCCGTACGACCGACGTGACAGGCGTTGTTACGCTTCCGGAAGGCACGGAAATGGTTATGCCGGGCGACAACATTGCGATGGAAGTCGAGCTTATCGTGCCGATCGCGATGGAAGAGAAACTTCGTTTCGCAATTCGTGAAGGCGGCCGCACTGTTGGTGCTGGCGTCGTCTCCAGTATCATTAAGTAAAGTTACAAGGTTGGAGCGCGCTCTGCTGGAGCGCGTTCCTTTTTTAGGGCAATGACCATGCAAGGCCAGAATATCCGTATCCGGCTCAAGGCGTTCGATCATCGGATTCTTGACGTCTCGACCAAGGAAATCGTCAATACGGCTAAGCGCACCGGCGCAGAAGTTCGCGGGCCGATACCGTTGCCCACACGTATTGAGCGTTACACCGTCAACCGTTCGCCGCATATCGACAAGAAAAGCCGCGAACAGTTCGAAACACGTACGCACAAAAGGCTGATCGACATTGTCGATCCGACACCGCAAACCGTTGACGCGCTGATGAAGCTCGATCTGGCGGCTGGTGTTGACGTCGAGATTAAACTCTAAGGCAGATTTTCGGGGCAGATCGATGCGATCAGGTCTAATTGCACAAAAACTGGGAATGAGCCGCATCTTCACCGATGCAGGCGAGCATGTGCCCGTAACCGTGCTTAAAATCGATCAATGCCGTGTCGTCGCTCATCGCACGGACGACAAAAACGGTTATACAGCGGTGCAGCTCGGTGCAGGCCGCGCCAAGGTCAAGAATGTCAACCGCGCCGAGCGTGGCCATTTCGCCGTCGCCAAGGTTGAGCCGGCTCGCAAGATGGTCGAGTTTCGCGTTTCTCCCGACAATCTCATTGATGTCGGTGCGGAAATTACGGCGGATCATTTCGTGGAAGGCCAGTATGTCGATGCGACCGGTACGTCGATCGGCCGCGGCTTCGCCGGCGCCATGAAGCGGCATAATTTCGGCGGCTTGCGCGCCTCGCACGGCGTGTCGATTTCGCATCGCGCGCATGGTTCGACCGGTCAGTGTCAGGACCCGGGCAAAGTCTTCAAAGGCAAGAAGATGGCCGGCCATATGGGCGATGTTCGCGTTACCACGCAGAATTTGCAGGTGGTCAAGACCGACGCCGAGCGCGGCTTGATCATGATCCGCGGTTCTGTTCCTGGCGCAAAGGGCGGATGGGTTCTGCTGCGCGACGCTGTCAAGCGTGCCATTCCTGACAATGTGCCGAAGCCGGGTGCAATCCGCGGCGGGACCGGTAAAGCTGAACCGGCCGAGGCCGAAGCCACCGGGAAGGATGCGTAAATGAAAGCCAACGTAACGACAATCGACGCCGCAAAGGCGGGGTCCGTAGATCTGCCTGACGCCGTGTTTGGGTTGGAGCCGCGCGCCGATATCCTTCACCGGATGGTGCGTTATCAGCTTCTGAAGCGCCAGGCCGGCACGCATCATGCGAAGGACCGTTCGCTCGTTTCAGGCACGCGCGCCAAGATGTTCCGTCAAAAGGGGACAGGCCGCGCACGGCATGGCAACAAGCTTGCGCCGCAGTTCCGAGGCGGTGGTAAGGCGCTTGGCCCGGTGCCGCGCAGCCACGCGATCGATCTGCCGAAGAAAGTGCGTACGCTGGCTCTCAAACATGCGCTGTCTGCGAAGGTCAAGTCCGAAGAGCTGATCATTCTGGACAAGGCGGAACTTGCGGAAGCCAAGACAAAGACGCTGAGGGAAAAATTCGCAGCTCTTGGGGTCAAGTCCGCCCTGATCATAGACGGACCTCAGGTTGACAAGAATTTTGCGATGGCGGCCCGCAACATACCGCATATTGACGTTCTGGCCTTTGCCGGCCTCAACGTTTACGACATTTTGCGCCGTCAGAAGCTCGTTCTAACGAAGGCTGCTCTGGAAGCGCTGGAGGAGCGGTTCAAATGAACGAAGCTGACTTATATGACGTGATCCGTTCGCCGGTGATCACTGAAAAAGCGACGATGGCGTCCGAACATAACCAGGTGGTCTTCAAGGTTGCCGACGATGCGACGAAACCGCAAATTCGTGAGGCGGTCGAAAGACTTTTCAACGTCAAGGTCAAGGCGGTGAACACATTGAATCGCGCAGGAAAGCTGAAGCGCTTCCGCGGGATTCCGGGGCGGCAGAGAAGCATTAAAAAGGCGATCGTCACATTGGAAGACGGACATTCCATCGACGTGACGACTGGACTTTAAAGCTAGCAGGCAGAGCGTTAAGCCATGGCATTGAAAACATACAATCCGACTTCGCCGGGCCGACGCCAGCTCGTTCTGGTGGACCGGTCCAAGCTCTGGAAGGGCAAGCCGGTCAAGAAGCTGACCGAGGGCAAAACCGAGAAGGCAGGCCGTAACAATTATGGTCGCATTACCGCGCGGCGCCGTGGCGGCGGCCACAAGCAGACCTATCGCATCATCGATTTCAAGCGTGGTAAGCGTGATGTTGCAGGGACAGTCGAGCGCATCGAATATGATCCAAACCGGACCAGCTTCATAGCGCTCATCCGCTATGAGGATGGCGAGCTGGCCTATATTCTGGCACCGCAGCGCCTTGCTATTGGCGACAACGTCGTTGCCGGCGATCAGGTTGACGTTAAGCCCGGCAATGCGATGCCGCTTGCGAACATGCCGATCGGTACGATTGTACACAATATCGAGATGAAACCTGGCAAGGGCGGGCAAATGGCGCGCGCAGCTGGCTGTTACGCTCAGCTTGCGGGGCGTGACTCCGGCTATGCGCTTTTGAAGCTGAATTCGGGTGAAACGCGCATGGTGCCGTCTGAATGCGTGGCGACAGTCGGTGCGGTTTCCAATCCGATCAATTCGAATACGAATGTTGGCAAGGCTGGCCGCAAGCGGTGGATGGGCAAACGTCCCTCGGTCCGCGGCGTGGTCATGAACCCGATCGACCATCCGCATGGTGGTGGTGAGGGTCGGACTTCAGGTGGACGCCACCCGGTGACGCCTTGGGGCAAGCCAACCAAAGGCAAGAGAACGCGCTCGAATGTACGCACGAACAAATTTATCGTTCGCAGCCGTCATTCGAAGAAGAAATAAGATTTAGGAGAACGACGTGTCGCGGTCGGTTTGGAAAGGCCCGTTTGTAGACGGGTATTTGCTGAAGAAAGCGGAGAAAGCGCGCGAAGCGCGTTCCAACGCCATTATCAAGATCTGGAGCCGCCGTTCGACGATTCTTCCCCAGTTCGTCGGACTGACTTTTGGCGTCTATAACGGTCACAAGCATGTTCCCGTTCTGGTCACGGAAGACATGGTTGGTCACAAATTCGGAGAGTTTTCGCCCACCCGGACCTATTACGGTCACGGCGCGGACAAGAAGGCTAGAAGGAAATAACGATGGGCAAGCCGAAACGCGAGCGTAAGCTGGGCGAAGATCAGGCGCAGGCGATCATCCGCAATCTGCGTGTCAGCCCGCAGAAACTTAATCTGGTCGCCGCATCCATCCGTGGCAAGAAAGTTGACAAAGCTTTGGCTGATCTGACTTTCTCGCGCAAGCGGATCGCGATTGACGTCAAGAAGACGTTGGAGTCGGCGATTGCCAATGCAGAAAATAATCACAGCCTTGATGTCGACACGCTTGTCGTCTCGGAGGCATATGTCGGCAAAAACCTGGTTATGAAGCGCTTTCGTGCCCGTGCACGTGGTCGTTCAGCGCGCATTTTGAAGCCATTCTCGATGTTGACCGTGGTCGTTAAAGAAGTTCAGGAGCCCGCCTGATGGGACAGAAAGTTAATCCGATCGGCCTGCGTCTAGGCATCAACCGCACATGGGATTCACGCTGGTACGCGGATCGCGACGAATATGGCGCGTTGCTGCAGGAAGATCTGCGTATCCGCAAATTCATCGCCAAGACGCGTCGGCAGGCGGGGATCTCAAAGGTCGTCATCGAGCGTCCACACCGCAAATGCCGCGTGACGATTCACAGCGCGCGTCCTGGCATTCTGATCGGCAAGAAGGGCTCGGATATCGAGAAACTGCGCGGCGAAATTGCAACCATGACGAGTTCGGAGGTTCATCTGAATATCGTCGAAGTGCGCAAGCCGGAAATCGATGCGACGCTGGTGGCGGAAGGGATCGCGCAGCAGCTTGAACGCCGCGTTGCATTCCGCCGTGCGATGAAGCGCGCGGTGCAGTCGGCGCTACGTCTGGGCGGACAGGGTATCCGTATCAACTGCTCCGGCCGTTTGGGCGGCGCTGAAATCGCACGCATGGAGTGGTATCGCGAAGGTCGCGTGCCGCTTCACACGCTGCGGGCCAATGTGGATTACGGCACGGCGCTGGCGACGACCGCATATGGAATTATCGGTATCAAGGTCTGGATTTTCAAAGGCGAAATCTACGAACACGATCCGATGGCGCAGGAAAGACTGGCGCTTGAAGTTCAAGAAAGTGGTGGTGGCGGCAATCGCGGACGACGCGAACAGCGCGATCAGCAGTCTTAAGGAACTGGCCGAGGCCAGAGAAGGATAACGGGTTAGAGAAATGCTCCAACCGAAACGAACGAAATTCCGCAAGGCTCATAAAGGGCGGATGAACGGCAACGCCAAGGGCGGTTTCGAGCTCAATTTCGGCTCTTACGGTCTGAAAGCGCTGGAGCCAGAGCGCGTGACCGCGCGCCAGATCGAAGCGGCCCGTCGTGCGATTACCCGTCAGATGAAGCGTGCCGGCCGTGTTTGGATCCGCATCTTCCCCGATCTTCCGGTCTCGAAAAAGCCGATTGAAGTCCGCAGGGGTAAAGGTAAGGGTTCGCCGGAATTCTGGGCTTGCCGCGTCAAGCCCGGCCGTATCATGTTCGAGATTGACGGCGTGCCGGATCCGATTGCGCGTGAGGCCTTGCGTCTGGGCGCGGCCAAATTGCCGATCAAGACACGCATCGTTGCGCGCCTCGGCGAAGTTGCATCCGCTGGAAAGGTGTAAGCCATGAAGATCAACGAGATCAAGGATCTGACGCCGGACCAGCTTCGTGATGAACTGATCAAATTGAAGCGCGAGCAATTCAACTTGCGGTTTCAGAAGGCGACGGGCCAGTTGGCCAATACTGCTCGTGTCCGGCAGGTTCGCCGCACAATTGCGAAACTGAAAACTGTCGAGCGCGAAAAACAAAGCGTCTCGCAAGCTACGAATTAAGGGTTCGGCCTATGCCAAAACGAATTCTTCAAGGCGTCGTCGTTTCCGACAAGAACCCGAAAACCGTCGTGGTTCAGGTTGAGCGCCGCTTTACGCATCCGGTTCTGAAAAAGACCGTGCGTCTGACGAAAAAATATCATGCTCATGACGAGGGCAATAGCGCGAAACAAGGCGACATGATCCGGATACAGGAATGTGCGCCGATTTCGAAGAAGAAGAAATGGGTGGTTCTGTCCGACGTCGGCGCTGGAAGCTAGGCGGCAGACGGAGCAGAACTGGAATTGGGTGCCGCAGGCGGGTTTGCGACTCCGCGAGAGCGGAATGTGGTTTAGGGACAGTTAAATGATTCAGATGCAGACCAATTTGGACGTTGCCGATAATTCGGGCGCCCGCCGCGTGCAGTGCATCAAGGTTCTTGGTGGATCAAAGCGCCGCTTTGCCTCGGTCGGTGACATTATCGTCGTCAGCGTCAAGGAAGCCATTCCGCGTGGCCGCGTGAAAAAGGGGCAGGTCATGAAGGCCGTCGTGGTTCGTACGGCGCAAGGCCTTCGCCGTCCGGATGGCAGTCTGATCCGCTTTGATCGCAATGCGGCGGTCCTGGTCAACAACAACAAGGAACCGATCGGCACACGTATTTTCGGTCCGGTTCCTCGCGAACTGCGTGCGCGCCAGCATATGAAAATCATCTCGCTGGCTCCAGAGGTGCTGTAATGGCGAAGCTGAAAGTCAAAAAAGGGGACAAGGTCGTCGTTCTGTCCGGCCGCGACAAGGGCAAGAATGGCGAAATCCTAAAGGTTTTCCCCGACGAGAACCGCGCGATCGTTCAGGGCGTCAACCTTGTCAAGCGCCATCAGAAACAGTCTGCCGGGCAAGAAGGTGGAATTATCACCAAGGAAGCCACGATCCATATCTCCAATCTCGCGATTGAAGATCCAAAGGATGGCTCGCCCAGCAGGATCGGCTACAAGATTTTGGAAGACGGCCGGAAGGTCCGTTTCGCTAAGCGTTCGGGAGAATTGATCGATGAGTGAGTCAGCTGCATACGCGCCGCGGCTCAAGCGCCAGTATAATGATCAGGTGCGCGCCGCGTTGATCGAAGAGTTCAACTACGCCAATCCGATGCAGGTGCCGGCCCTTGAGAAAATCGTGCTCAATATGGGTGTCGGCGAGGCCGTCGCGGATCGCAAGAAGGTCGACTCCGCCGCCCGGGACCTTTCGCTGATCACCGGTCAAAAGCCGGTGCTCACCAAGGCCCGCAAGTCGATTGCGACGTTCAAGCTGCGCGATGGCATGCCGATCGGCGCCAAGGTGACGCTGCGCAAGTCGCGTATGTACGAGTTTCTGGATCGGCTCGTTACGGTTGCACTTCCTCGCGTGAAGGACTTCCGTGGCCTCAATCCGAAGAGCTTCGATGGCCGTGGCAATTACGCGATGGGTATCAAGGAGCATATCGTGTTCCCTGAGATTGACTATGACAAGGTCGATTCGATCTGGGGCATGGACATTATCGTTTGCACGACAGCGCCGACCGATGACGAGGCGCGGTCGCTGCTGAAGCATTTCAATTTTCCGTTCCGCAACTAGTGCTGACCGGACGAGGAGACGTGAAGACATGGCGAAAACGGGCATGATCGAGCGCAACAAGAAGCGCCAGAAGCTCGCCAGGAAATTTGCCTCGCGCCGTGCGGCGCTCAAGGCGAAGGCCAGAGACGAGAGCATACCGATGGAAGAGCGCTTCCAGGCAAATCTGAAGCTTGCCGAGTTGCCGCGCAACTCCGCGCCGAGTCGGGTGCGCAATCGCTGTGATGTGAGCGGCCGTCCGCGTGGCTACTACAGGAAGCTTCGCATGTCGCGTGTTGCGCTTCGGGAACTGGCATCGAACGGTTTGGTGCCCGGAATGGTCAAATCGAGCTGGTAAGAGGGATTGGATGACGGTTTCAGACCCCTTGGGGGATATGCTTACACGCATCAGAAACGCCCAGATGAGAAACCGGTCGACGGTTTCGACACCAGCTTCCAAGCTGCGCGAGCGTGTTCTTGAAGTGATGAAGGAAGAAGGTTACATCCGCGGTTTTGCGCGGGTTGACTATACGGGCGGAAAGTCCGAGATCGAGATCGAGTTGAAATATTTCGACGGCAAGCCGGTGATCCGCCAGTTGCGCAGGGTTTCCAAGCCTGGCCGCCGGGTTTATTCCTCGGTCAGCGATCTGCCAACTGTTGCGAATGGCCTTGGCCTGTCGATACTTTCGACACCGAAAGGCGTTATGTCAGATAGCCGTGCACGGCAGGAAAATGTCGGCGGCGAAGTGCTTTGCAGCATATTCTAACCGGACTATAGTCCGTGAAGTGATGAAAGGCTTGGACAATGTCCAGGATTGGGAAGAAGCCAGTTACGGTGCCGAATGGCGTGACGGCTAAAATCGATGGTCAGACCGTTACGGTTAAAGGGGCGAAAGGCGAGCTTTCGATCACCCTGGTCGATGATGTTACTGTTGGGATGGGTGATGACGGCATCACCGTGTCACCGCGCGATCAGAGCAAGCGCGCCCGCTCCATGTGGGGGATGTCCCGTACGCTGATCGACAATCTCGTTATCGGTGTGTCGCAGGGCTTCAGCAAGACGCTGGAGATTAACGGCGTTGGTTATCGCGCGGCCATGAAGGGCAAGGATCTTCAACTCAATCTTGGCTACAGCCATGACGTGGTTTACTCGGTGCCGGAGGACATCCAGGTACAGTGCCCGAAACCGACCGAGATTGTCGTAAGCGGGATTGACGCCGCCAAGGTTGGCCAGGTTGCTGCTGAAATTCGCCGCTATCGCTCACCTGAACCCTATAAGGGCAAGGGTGTGAAATATGCAAATGAGTTCATCTTCCGCAAGGAAGGCAAGAAGAAGAAATAGTGGAGAGCCTGATGACCTCACTATCGAGTTTTCAGCGCCGGAGAATACGCGTCCGCCGCAGCCTGAAGAAGGTCGTCGGCGATCGTCCGCGCCTCTCCGTATTCCGTTCGTCCAAACAGATCTATGCGCAGATCATCGATGACAAGAGCGGTAATACGCTGGCGGCCGCTTCGACGCTTGACAAGGAACTCAAGGGTTTGCTCAAGACGGGGGCAGACGTCAACGCCGCCTCTGAAGTCGGCAAGCTTGTCGCCAAGCGCGCGGTCGAGAAAGGCGTAAACGCCGTTGTCTTTGATCGTGGCGGCTATATGTTCCATGGTCGCGTCAAGGCGCTGGCCGACGCCGCCCGTGAAGGCGGATTGAACTTTTAACGAATTACGAGAGACGGAAAGGGAAAGCAGTGGCACGAGCCCCGCGAGAAAGAGACCGCGACGATCGCGACAGCGAGTTTGTCGACAAGCTCGTACACATCAACCGTGTCGCGAAAGTGGTCAAGGGCGGCCGCCGTTTCGGCTTCGCAGCGCTCGTTGTTGTGGGCGACCAGAAGGGCCGGGTCGGATTTGGCCATGGCAAGGCGCGCGAGGTTCCGGAAGCGATCCGCAAGGCAACCGAATCCGCAAAACGCGGTCTGATCAAGGTGCCGCTGCGTGAAGGCCGCACGCTTCATCATGATGTCACCGGCCATCATGGCGCCGGACGCGTGGTTCTTCGCGCGGCTCCTCCCGGTACAGGCATCATTGCCGGCGGTCCTATGCGCGCCGTCTTCGAGACGCTCGGCATCCAGGATGTTGTCGCCAAATCGCTTGGCACCTCGAACCCGTACAACATGATCCGTGCAACCTTCGACGCGCTGATTCGGGAAGACAGCCCTCGCGCGGTCGCGGCTCGCCGTGGCAAGAAGGTCAGCGAGATTGTCGCCCGCCGCAGGGATTCCGTCGAATCTGCTGTTGCGGCGCAGGACGCATAAGGCATTAAGAGGGCAAGATGGCCGAGAAAAAACAGAAGCCTTCGGGCAAGACGATTGTCATCGAGCAGATTGGCAGTCCGATCCGGCGTCCCGCCAAACAGCGCGAGACGCTGATCGGTCTCGGCCTGAACAAGATGCGCCGTCGTCGCGAGGTTCCGGACAATCCCGCAGTCCGCGGTATGATTGCCAAGATTTCCCATATGGTCCGCATCGTTGAATAACGGCCAGGGACTTAACATATACATTTTGATTTGGGGCCGCTCATGCAGCTTAACGAATTAAAGGATAATCCCGGCGCACACAAAGCGCGCAAGCGTGTTGGGCGCGGCATTGGTTCCGGACTGGGCAAGACAGCCGGCCGCGGCGTCAAGGGCCAGAAATCGCGTTCTGGCGTTGCGATCAAGGGGTTTGAAGGCGGTCAGAATCCGCTTCACATGCGCTTGCCGAAGCGAGGCTTCAACAATCCCTCGCGCCTGAAATTTGCGGAATGCAATCTTGATGATTTGCAGGCTGCGATCGAAGGCGGAGCTGTTGACGCGTCCGCCAAGATCGATGCTGCAGCGCTTGTGAGCGGTGGCGTCGTCCGCCGCGCGCTTGACGGCGTGCGTCTGTTGGGGCGAGGCGAGCTCAAATCGAAAGTTCAGCTTGAAGTGGCTGGTGCCAGTGCGAGCGCCGTCAAGGCCGTCGAGGCTGCGGGGGGGAGCATTACCTTGCTAAAGCCCGCCAAGTCTGAGGCTGAAGAAGGCAAGAGCGCAAAGGCCAAGAAGGTCAAAAAGAAATCTTAAAGCCGTTACGCGCTGGCAGTTCTGTGGATAACCGCTTGGCGCGAATTGGAGTACTGACATGGTTTCTGCTGCGGAGCAGCTTGCCGCAAATCTGAATTTTTCTTCTTTCGCCAAGGCGGAAGAGCTGAAGAAGCGGCTCTGGTTTACGCTCGGCGCGTTGCTTATTTACAGGCTTGGAACCTATATTCCATTGCCGGGGATCGATCCGCAAGCGCTGGCCAGCTTTGTTCAGCAGAACCAGTCCGGCATATTGGGGATGTTCAATACATTCTCCGGCGGCGCTGCCGGACGTATGGCGATCTTTGCGTTGAACATCTTCCCCTATATATCCGCATCGATTATCGTCCAACTCCTGACGGCGGTTTCTCCGCATCTTGCCCAGCTCAAGAAGGAAGGCGAGGCGGGCCGTAAGCAGATAAACCAATATACGCGATACGGAACGGTGTTCCTAGCTGCGCTTCAGGGCTACGGGATTGCCGTGGGCCTGCAAAGCGGCGCGGGGCTCGTAACCAATCCCGGCTGGTTCTTTATCTTCACCACGGTTATCACGCTTGTTGGCGGTACGGTCTTCCTGATGTGGCTTGGTGAGCAGATCACGGCACGCGGCGTCGGCAATGGCATTTCGCTGATCATCTTTGCCGGTATCATTGCGGAACTGCCTGCATCGATCGCCGGAACGCTTGAGCTGAGCCGTCAGGGCGCGATTTCTGCTGCGCTGATCATCATGATGTTCGTCGGCGCGATTGCGATGATTGCGTTCATCGTCTTTATGGAACGTGCCCAGCGCCGCCTGCTTGTGCAGTATCCCAAGCGCCAGATGGGCAACAAGATGTTTCAGGGCGACAGTTCGCACTTGCCGCTGAAACTGAACACATCAGGTGTCATTCCCGCGATTTTTGCCTCCTCGCTCCTGCTTGCGCCAGCGACGATTGCGGGCTTTTCGGGAGGCACGGGACCGGAATGGCTCAACACGGTTACGGCGTTGCTTGGTCCGGGACAACCGCTCTTCCTGATTATTTTCGCGGCCCTGATCGCATTCTTTGCCTTCTTTTATACGGCGATTGTCTTCAATCCGGAGGACACGGCCGACAATTTGAAGAAATATGGCGGCTTCATTCCGGGCATCCGTCCTGGCGCGCGAACTGCGGAATATATCGATTACGTCCTCACCCGCATCACGGTTGTCGGCGCGATTTATCTGGTCATCGTATGTGTGACGCCATTTCTTCTGAGCACCGGTGGCGGGAGTGCGCCCTACGCGTTTGGCGGGACATCCCTGCTCATTGTTGTTAGCGTGACCATGGACACTGTATCTCAGATTCAAAGCCACTTGCTTGCTCACCAATATGAAGGCCTAATTAAGAAGGCCAAACTCAGGGGAGCTAAGCGCTGATGAATTTGATACTTCTTGGACCGCCGGGAGCAGGTAAGGGCACGCAAGCCAAGCTGATTGAAGACAGGTTTGGACTGAAGCAACTGTCGTCCGGCGACATGCTGCGTTCAGCGGTTGAAATGCAGACGCCTGTCGGCCAGAAGGCGAAATCCTACATGGATCAAGGCGCGCTGGTTCCTGACGATATCGTTGTTGACGTCGTTTTCGAGCATCTTGCCGGTTTCAAAGGCGCGACGGGTTTCATTCTTGACGGCTTTCCGCGCACTGCCGACCAGGCCGCAGCGCTTGATCGCTGGCTTTCCGAGCATCAAAGCCTGATCGATCATGTGATCGTGATTGCCGTTCCGGACGATTTGCTGGTCAAACGCATTTCCGGCCGCTTCAGCTGTGTGAATTGCGGGCAGGTCTATAATGACTATTTCAAATTGCCGTCTGTTGAAGGTGTTTGCGACAATTGCGGTTCCAAGGAATTCAAGCGTCGGAAGGACGACAATCCGGAGACGGTGAAGCATCGCCTGACGGTTTATCATGGCGATACCGCGCCGCTGATTGGCTATTATGCGGGCCAGGGCAAGGTGACATCTATCGACGGTAATGCGCCAATCGAGCAAGTCACCGGGCAGATCGACGCTTTGCTCGGCACGACGGTTTAGAGCGGGTGTTTGGAGCGCGCAGCCTGCTGCTCGTGCTCCTGCGCCAGAGTAAAGAAACGGATTGCGATAGTTGAGGATTGAGAAAATCCGTAATTATTGTGGTCAAGGAGCAATGAAAACCATGGCGTGACAACGACGAGCGCTTGACGCGGTTGTAGAAATTCGGCTAGAGATGCAGTCTCTCATGAAAGGCGTCTTTAGCTGAATTGGGCTGTGATCCGCAGAAAGTCTTGTGTGGTCGTTTTCGAGCCCGTTTGGTAATTGTGGCGAATGCTGATGTGTTCGCCGGACAAGGAGACTTATCGTGGCACGTATTGCGGGTGTCAATATTCCATCGAACAAGCGCGTTGATGTTGCGCTACGTTACATTCATGGCATCGGCGAGCATTTCGCAAAGCAAATTTGTGAAAAGACCAGCATTCCGCCAGAACGCCGGGTGAATGAACTTTCGGACGCCGAAGTGCTTCAGATTCGCGAAATGATCGACCGTGACTATATGGTCGAGGGTGACCTGCGTCGTGAAACTGCGATGAACATCAAGCGTCTGATGGACCTTGGCTGCTATCGTGGTTTGCGCCATCGTCGCGGCCTCCCGGTTCGCGGCCAGCGGACGCATACCAATGCGCGCACACGCAAGGGCCCCGCAAAGGCAATCGCCGGTAAGAAGAAATAACGAGGCAAACCGCATTGCGGCGGTGACGAGTTCGAGGACAATTCTGGAATGGCAAAAGAAAAGACACGCGTTCGCCGTAAGGAGCGTAAGAACATTACATCCGGCGTGGCCCATGTGAATGCGTCTTTTAACAATACGATGATAACGATCACCGATGCGCAGGGCAATGCAATTTCATGGTCCTCTGCCGGGATGATGGGTTTCAAGGGATCGCGCAAATCCACGCCGTTTGCGGCGCAGATGGCTGCGGATGACGCTGGTAAGAAAGCCATGGAACATGGCATGAAAACGATTGAAGTCGAAGTCTGCGGCCCTGGCTCCGGACGTGAATCAGCACTGCGTGCGCTTCAATCCTGCGGCTTTCAGATCGTTTCCATCAAGGACGTGACGCCAATTCCGCATAATGGCTGTCGTCCACGCAAGCGCCGTCGCGTCTAAGCACATTGGCCCGTTATTCGGACGCGCATCCGTTGAGCGTCTGTTCTGGTTCATTGTGCTGTTCGCGCCGCCAGCGGAAAGCTGGACAATTGCATAATATAAGAGGCTCTCAGTGCTACAGAAAAACTGGCAAGATCTCATCAAGCCCGCCAAGCTCAATGTAACGCCTGGCAGGGAACCGAAACGTCTGGCGACAATCGTTGCGGAACCGCTTGAGCGCGGTTTTGGCCTGACGCTGGGCAATGCTGTGCGCCGTGTTCTGTTGTCGTCGCTGCAGGGCGCTGCGATCACCAGCGTGCATATTGACGGCGTGCTGCACGAATTTTCCTCAATTCCAGGCGTTCGCGAAGATGTCACCGACATCGTGCTGAACATCAAGGAAATCTCGCTGCGCATTCATTCCGATGGTCCAAAGCGCATGGTCCTCAAAAAGGAAGGCCCTGGCGTCGTGACAGCGCGCGACATTGAAGCCGGCGCCGATGTGGATGTGCTGAACCCGAATCAGGTTATCTGTACGCTGGATGAAGGCGCATCCGTCCGCATGGAATTCACCGCCGCGCTTGGCAAGGGATATGTCCCCTCCGAGCGCAACCGTCCTGAGGACGCGCCGATCGGCCTGATCGCCGTTGACAGCCTCTACAGCCCGGTCAAGAAGGTGTCCTACAAGGTCGCGAATACGCGTGAGGGCCAGATCCTGGACTATGACAAGCTGACGATGGAGATCGAAACCGATGGTTCGATCGTGCCGGAGGACGCTGTCGCTCTCGCCGCACGCATTCTGCAGGATCAGCTTTCAATCTTCGTGAATTTCGAAGAGCCCCGCAAGGAAGTCCGTGAAGAATCCACGCCCGAGCTTGAATTCAACGCTGCGCTTCTCAAGAAAGTGGATGAACTTGAGCTGTCAGTTCGTTCAGCCAACTGTCTGAAGAACGATAATATCGTTTATATAGGCGACCTCATTCAGAAAACCGAAGCAGAGATGTTGCGGACTCCGAACTTTGGCCGTAAATCACTGAACGAGATCAAGGAAGTGCTTGCCGGTATGGGCCTGCATCTGGGTATGGATGTGCAGAACTGGCCGCCGGATAATATCGAAGAGCTGGCAAAGCGCTTCGAAGACCAGTATTAATATGGCGCTTCGCAATAGAGCCGCCTGCATTCAAGATTTGAGGATTGATCAATGCGCCATCGTACGTCCGGCCGGAAGCTGAACCGCACGGCGGAACACCGTAAGGCGCTGTTCGCGAATATGGCGGCGGCGCTGATCAAACATGAGCAGATCGTTACGACGCTGCCCAAGGCAAAGGATCTCCGTCGTGTGACGGAACGTCTGATCACGCTCGCCAAGCGCGGCGACCTCCATGCCCGCCGCGTGGTGGCCTCGCGCATACGCGATGACCAGATGACGGCTAAGCTGTTCGAAACTATCGGACCGCGTTACAAGGACCGCAATGGCGGTTACACGCGCGTGCTCAAGGCAGGTTTCCGTTACGGCGACTCTGCTCCAATGGCAGTTATCGAGCTTGTCGACCGCGATGAAAGCGCCAAAGGTCAGGATTCCGGGCCAACCGTGGAAATTGCGGAAGAACAGCCTGTCGCATAAGTCAGTCATCAAGGCCGTTCCATTCGGGGCGGCCTTGTTATTTTTACGAACAGAGCGCGGTCATGAAGCCTTCTGACGTGGCCTCATTCTCTTTAACGGCGCTAACCGCATTTTTTGTCACGGCTAGCCTGCTATGTACGCCGTTTGTGTCACACGCACAGGACGGGCGGACTTTGCAGCCCAGGGCTGTTCCCGAAAATCGCGGTCAGCTGATTTACTCATATTCGACCGTCGTCAAACGCGCGGCACCCGCAGTTGTGAACGTCTATGTCCGCAGCGCGACACGCCGTCCCCGGCGGCGCTCGCCATTCGTTGACGATCCATTTTTTCGTCGTTTCTTCGGTGACAATTTTGGCCGGTCTCGTCCGCGCCTTCAGAATTCATTGGGATCGGGCGTAATCGTTTCCCCCGATGGGATCGTCGTTACCAATCATCATGTCGTCAAAAGCGAAAACAGCAGCGAAACCCAGATCAAGGTTGCGCTCGCCGATAGCCGCGAGTTCGAGGCGAAAATCATCCTGAGCGATGAACGGACCGATCTTGCCGTTCTGCAGATTGAGGGCGCAGGCAAGGAATTTCCCTACATCCCCTTTGCGAACTCCGATGCGCTTGAAGTCGGTGACATCGTGCTGGCGATCGGAAATCCGTTCGGTGTCGGCCAGACCGTAACCAGTGGCATTGTGTCGGCGCTTGCGCGAACCCGAGTGGGCATTTCCGATTTTCAGTTTTTTATCCAGACTGACGCGGCGATCAATCCGGGCAATTCCGGCGGACCGCTGGTCGATATGAACGGACAGATTGTCGGCATCAATACCGCCATTTATAGCCGCTCCGGTGGATCGAACGGCATTGGTTTCTCAATTCCGTCAAATATGGTTCGTGTCGTCGTGAACTCCGCCTTGCGGGGGGGAAAGGTGGAACGTCCCTGGCTTGGCGCTGAACTGCAGACCGTGACGTCGGATATTGCAAATGCGATTGGCCTTGAAAAGGCGTTGGGGGCAATCGTTGTGGCTGTTGTTCCAGGTAGTCCTGCGGAAACAGCCGGTCTGCGCGAGGGCGATATCATTGTCGAGGTCGACGGCAAGGTGGCGCGCGATGCGCAATCCGTGCTTTATCGTCTGACCACGAAAGGCATCGGCGCGGATGCCAATCTCATTCTGATCCGCGATGGCAGGAAATTCAGAGCGGCGCTGGCGTTGGTTGCTGCGCCTGAAACCGTGCCACGCAATATCACCGAGATTACTGGCGCAAATCCGTTTTTGGGAGCAAGCGTCGGCAATCTGTCGCCTGCGCTGGCCGAGGAAATGTCGATTGAGGAAGTTTCCGGTGTGGTGGTGTTCGAGACAGATGCGGGCTCTACGGCCCGGCGCGTCGGCTTTCGCCCTGGCGACATCGTTCTCCGGATCAACGAGGTTGAAGTGACCCGTGTCGAGGAAATGGTTGCCGCGCTTGATCGTCCGGCGCGAGGCTGGGAAATCGTAATTGAGCGTGGCGGCGAGGAGTTGCAGACCTATATTCGCCGATAGGCTGGCGCGCGTCTTGCCGGGGGCAATCAAGCCAAGGCTTGCAGCAAATTCCGGCGCACCCTATTTTGCGTGAATGACAGATCTTTTTGACGCCGCCGGTCTAGAGGAGTCAGCGCCCCATCCGCTGGCCGACCGGCTGCGCCCGAGAACGCTTGATGAGGTTCAGGGGCAGGACCATCTGCTCGGTGCCGACGCGCCATTGACGCGGATGCTGGCCCGCCAGTCCCTGCGCTCAGTTATTTTCTGGGGGCCGCCTGGGACCGGTAAAACCACCATTGCGCGTCTCATCGCGAAACAGGCCGGGCTGCATTTCGAGCAAATCTCGGCGATCTATTCCGGCGTTCAGGATCTGCGCAAGCTCTTTGACGCTGCCCGCTCCCGCCGCAAGACCGGCATGGGCACGGTGCTTTTCGTCGACGAGATCCACCGCTTCAACCGGGCGCAACAGGATAGTTTTCTGCCGGTCATGGAAGATGGCACCATCGTGCTGATCGGTGCGACCACAGAAAATCCGTCATTTGAGCTGAATGGCGCTCTTCTCTCGCGCGCGACGGTTCTGACATTCCGGCGGCTTGACGACGCAGCGCTGGAGAATCTGCTCGGTCGCGCAGAGGCGCTGGAGAAACGCCCTCTACCGCTGACGGGGGATGCGCGTGGTCAACTTATCACTATGGCGGATGGTGATGGGCGGACGCTGCTCAATCTCGCTGAAGCCGTGTTCGAAGCGGCTGGCCCGGACGCGGACCCGCTTACGGAAGAAGCGCTCCTGCAAATCGTGCAGCGCCGCGCTCCGCTCTATGACAAGAACCGCGACGGACATTACGATCTGATCAGCGCGCTGCACAAGTCCGTGCGCGGGTCCGACGCCGATGCCGCGCTTTACTGGTTCACGCGGATGCTGGCTGGCGGCGAAGACCCGCTTTATATCGCCCGCCGTCTTGTCCGGATGGCAGTGGAGGATATCGGGCTTGCCGATCCCAATGCGTTGATACAAACTAACGCTGCCAAGGACGCTTATGATTTTCTCGGCTCGCCAGAGGGCGAACTCGCGCTTGCACAGGCGGTGATCTACCTTGCGACCGCGCCGAAATCCAACCGGGCCTATGTCGCCTACAAGCAGGCAACTGGCGTGGCTCGTCAGCACGGATCGCTTGCCCCGCCGAAACATATTCTGAATGCGCCGACGCGGCTAATGGCCAATGAAGGCTATGGTGAAGGCTATGTTTACGATCCGGATACGGAGGAAGGGTTCTCGGGACAGGATTATTTCCCCGAGGAGCTTGACCGCGAGAATTTCTACCAGCCAACTGATTTCGGTTTTGAAAAAGAGATCGCGAAGCGTTTGGCCTATTGGCGGAAAATCAGGGCGCGGAAGACCGGCGAAACGCGCTGAAGGTTTTTCGACTGCGTCTGCCGCGCCCGATGGTCGACTATTTCCCGCCGGTCATGTCCGGTTAACCGATATGCCGCCGTCGCACAGCAGGGCTGTTCCGGTCACGAAACTGGACGCATCCGAGGCGAGATACAGCGCCGATCTGGCGATTTCGGCAGGGTCGGCAAGCCGCTTCAACGCATGAAGCCCTTCAATGAATGTGCGCATTTCAGGTGTATTGATCATCTCGGCCGCCATCGCCGTATCGGTTCCGCCAGGCAGCAGGGCATTCACGCGAATGCGTTTCGGTCCCAGCTCCGTGGCCAGCGATTTTGTCAGCCCGATCAGGCCAGCCTTGCTAGCTGCGTAAGCGCAAGTCCCGGGCATCCCGGCGCTATAACCGACGAATGTCGAGTTGAAGATGATTGAGCCGCCGCCCTGATCGAGCAGAGCCGGGATCTGCGCCCGCGCCGCCAGAAATCCGCTTTTGAGATTGGTTTCGACGACAGCATCCCAGTCGGACACCTGCATATTGGTCAGTTCACCGAGTGCCCCAAGCGTGCCAGCATTGTTGAACGCAATATCGAGGCCGCCGAACCGGTCAACAGCAGTTTCGACCAGTTTTTTCGCATAGCCCTCCTCAGTTACATCGCCTGCAACAGCTATGGCCTGACCGCCCGCAGCCGCAATTTCATCGACTAGCTTATCAAGCATCTGCCGCCGTCGTGCGCCAATAACGACCTTTGCGCCTTCAGCCGCAAACAATTTGGCCGCTTCGTAGCCGATCCCTGAACTTGCCCCCGTAATGAGCGCAGTCTTGCCTGCCAGTTGCGTCATATCTGTTCTCCGTTGGTTGGAACTGACGCAAGGATGGAGGCTCGGCGGCAAAGCATCTATCGGCTTTCGAACATGGAATTTTTATTGTCCGGCTCAGCTATTCGGATTGATTCGGGGACCGTGATATCCCGCCAAGTTCAACTGATGCACTATTTTTTCGCATGAAGTCGCTTACTGCTTGGAATTGCCTATGCTATAGAGCGGTTGTGTTAGTTGCGGGGAACGCCGATGGTTACATTCAATCAGCTTTGGGCAAATCATCCCACGAATACTGGGGATCAATTACCCTGCCGGACGCTCGGTATATCCAATTTCACAAATCAATGCGCCGTGCGAATGGGAGTCTGTCTTCAGCGTGCTGGCATACCGCCCAGCGCGATACGCGGGTCGATTACCTGCAATCAGGCCAAGTTGACTGGCCATGGCCGGGATCACATGCATTACATACGGGCCCGTGAGCTGGCTCAGTCGTTACGAAACGCTTCCATTCCTGGCGTTGGCTCGGTATACAGCCTTAAAAATCCGAACGATTTCGCCAATGAGCTGGATGGGCGCCGGGGCATGATCTTCTTTAACGGCTATTGGTGGCGTACGACCGATACGTCGAGACCCACTGGCGACCATATCGATCTTTGGAACGGCTGGCGCACGACGGCTAAAATGCTGTTTCCCTGGTTCGGCTGGCTTGGCGGTTACAACAAATCCTCCAATATCTGGTTCTGGGAGGTTAAATGAAGATTATCTTCGGCATCCTGTTCGCCGTATTTTTCGGCCTTGGCGGTGCCTATGCAGCCGGTCCTATCGGAGACTGGCTGCTGCTTCAGGAAAATATCGAAATTATTCGCCCGACATTTGAAAGCCCCGATCAGGCTGCTTATTTCGATCTTGTCGTGCGCCTTGCGATCACGCTCGGATTCGCCTTTGTCGGCATGATCTTCGGGATTCTGATTGCCGGGGCGCTGCGCGGGCGCCTGATCCGCCAGGAAAGCTGAGATCTTGCATATCAAGCTTGCTCTGCTGGCGGCGGCCGGAGGCGCGGTTGGGGCCGCCGGTCGATATCTTGTCAATGTGCTGGCATTGCATCTGTTCGGATCCGGTTTCCCTTGGGGAACGTTGATCGTCAACGTTGCCGGATCGTTTCTGATGGGCGTCTTCATCGCCCTTGGAGGGTTGTACCTCAATGTTTCCAACGAATTGCGCGTGCTGATCGCAACCGGAATTTTAGGTGGATTTACAACGTTTTCCGCGTTTTCGCTCGATTTCATTACGCTTTTCGAGCGTAAGGGCTATGGCCTTGCGGCGATTTATCTTGCAGGATCGGTCGGACTTTCGATTCTGGCTTTGTTTACAGGGTTGATGATCATTCGCCAATGGCTGAGTTGAACAACGAATTACGGCGGATCAAGAGTGCCGATGACGGCATGCGACTGGACCGCTGGATCAAGACATATTATCCGGCAGTGCCGCATAGCCTCCTGCAGAAACTCCTGCGCACTGG
>JAHQVI010000217.1 GCA_019634405.1 Hyphomicrobiales bacterium | reverse complement strand
TCAATCACCCGCCGCCGAAGGTCTGAACTCAAACTACGTGCCATCAAAGCCTCCATCAATTCAGATGGAAACCTATGAATCACCGATAAACGAATTTGGGAATCCCAAAACGACTCTGTTTCACGTCAAAACGCTCTAGCTCAATGGTAGAGCCGCAAGCTCATAACTTGTTTGTTTTGGTTCAGGCTCCGGCATGGCTGAGCCTCTTCGGATGCAAGGCCATGGACGCAACCTGGTGCTGACGGCGGCGCGAACGGGCTTAACCCCGGCCCGCTGGGCAGTTGCCGGTGACCTTGCTTCAGACACTTTTATGCTTTTTGATAAATTCAATTTTGCGGAAGTGTGCGTCGCTGGTCGTTTGAAAGAGTATGGAATGCGGTATCGTAGATTTTTTCTCTTCGAGCTTGAGATAGCCGATGATGAACGCGCCTTTCTAAGACGCAATGGCCGGTTCGAAAAACTGCTGGGCCCTGGCAAGTATACGGAACTGGATTTCCATCGGGAGCTTAAAGCGGAAGTTGTAAAAGTCATTCGCGCTGAAGTCCCTTACGACCTGGCGCTGATGATGAAGGTCTCGCAGCCGCAGATCGCCGAGGACAATTTCGAGATCGTTCAGACCGGTCCGGGCGAAGTCGCCATTGTCTCTTTCAATGGTGATCCAAGACGTATCGTCGGACCGAATATGACGCGGGCCTTTTGGAAGACATTAACCAGAGTGACCGCGGAATTAATCGACACCAGCGAACCACGCATCAAGAAACAGCATCTCAGCAAGATCGACCTTAGCCGAACGACTATCGTCAAACAGGTCACCGTCGAGCCGCACGAGGTCGGACTGCTTATAATTGACGGCCAAATTTGTGAAACTCTTACCCCTGGCCGACATGCTTTCTGGAATGTGGCGCGCGAAATCCGCCTCCCTAAACTCGACGTACGTCCTATACCGCTCGAAGTGACTGAGCGGGAAATTCTGACCAAGGATCGCGCCTCAGTAGGCGTAACTTTGACGGCATTCTACCGCATCATCGACGCTGTTCTGGCGATGAACAACAGCGCTAATCTTGGTAACATGATCTATCGTCTGATCCAATTTGCGATCCGTGAGGCAATTGTGACACGCGCACTCAACGATATCCTTGCGGCACGCGTCGAGATCGACAAGGAAGTTCGTGCTTATGTTGACAAACGCATTAGTGCGCTGGGAGCAGAAATCACCGAGATATGTGTGAGGGATCTGATTTTGCCCAGCTATGCCAACGTCGACCAGCGCTCAACGACGTGGTCAAGGCGTAGCATGCCGCCAACCCCAGCCTTATCCGCTAAGAGGACCAAATCGCTGGAGCACGATCCGCCTAAATGAAGAAATTGAAGTCTATCCAGCAACAACCTTCCCTGACATTCAGTGGCCCATCTTACCCATATGCTATGGGATAGGCTTTAGCGGCTTCCATTGCCGTTTCGATTCGCTATTGTCCTTCCGCTGTAGTGGCGTCCTCGGACAGCTACAGTTTGGGAGTGCGGACGCCCAAGAGGTGAGGTTAAATCGCATCCTCAAAGGTGGGGTTGAGGCAGGGGCGAGCCGAAGCCCGCCCCCTTAGAGCGTTTTGACGTGAAACAGAGTCGTTTTGGGATTCCCAAATTCGTTTATCGGTGATTCATAGGTTTCCATCTGAATTGATGGAGGCGTGGCGTATGTCGTGCGGAACGCGCGCCAGCCAACGAGACGCCGCTGGCCGAAGGCTCCACCCGCATGCCGATCATCTTGGGCGCATGATTGCTCTATCGCTTTGCTGCTTGAGCGCGATTGGCCGCAAACAGATCACCCGTCCACTCCACCGTGTCGCCGGTCCCGGCCAGCCGCTACGACATCACCCCGCCATCGTTCAGATAAAGCGTCTCGCCGGCCGGTCCGATCTGCCGGAGCCGGGCGCGCTCCGTGTCATGCGAGAAGATCAGCGTATTGGAGCCGCGGGTGAGGCTTTCCGGCTTGTTGAAGGCGGTCCAGCTTATGTCCAGACCATTGCCGGAGGTCATATTGCCATTGGCGTAATAGGAGAAGGTGGTGTTAACGACGTTCCCCGAGATCAGGGGCCGTATGAGGGAAGGGTTGCCCGGCCGCCGGATAGCTGTAATTGCCGACATCCGATTTGGAGATCAGATTGCCGATCGCGTCATAGGCAAAGCTCTTTGCCAGATCGAGCCCGAAGGCTGAAGTCAATGTACAACAGGCACAATAAACTGAGTTATAATGTTTTTGCTAAATCTATAAAGGTATCATTTTCATAATAATAACATAACGCCTTTATAAGATTTTTTATATCAGGATTTTCTTTTTGAACTTTAACGTTATCAATTACATCTTGCACTTCGCCAATAGTAAGCGCGTACTTAAGTTGATTTTTTTTTGCTTCAATTGGATCATCTTCAGATTCATCTGTAACATTGGGATCAAGAATTATAGCGGGCATATCGGGCAACCAATTTATATTTCTGTTTGGAATGTATAATGCATGATCCCAAGGTTCTTTATCGATATTTAAGAGAATTTCTCTAAGAGTTCTAGTTATTCTTTTTGGCATTAAATTCCTCCATCCCAAGATTTCATGCCACCAATACGACTCCGGTGCAATCTATCGTGGACAGGTCCAGGGGATCTATGCTGCCCCTTTATCAGAGCATCGCCGGCAAAGGTCTGGATATTGCTCATGCGCACGCTGGTGGTCATCACCGATCCTTCCAGATAGGCGGTCATCACATCGGGGCGGCCCGTCTCATAAAGGAAGCGTACGGAATTATACGGGGTGATAGCCGCGCCCTCATTGCCCGTATAATCGATCCGGCTCGGATAGGCCTCGCCGGTCGCGTTATTGTTGACATAGGCGATGGTGTAGAAATTGCCCTTGCGGTCCGACACTTTGTTCGCCGCCCAGAGCCGCGCCTCGGCCTTGCCCTCGGCCAGAATGCGGGTGTCGGCCGTGTTGCCGAATTCGAGGATCTGCCCCGCCTTGGTCCAGACCTTGAACCAGGCCGGACCTGAGCCTGCCGAACCATAGGAGACGACCTTGGCGAAGCTTTCTATCTCTGTGCGATATTCGGCTCCGTCAGCGCCATAGTCACCGCTGACCGCAATCAGGCGCTGACCATTCAGACAGAACCGGTCATCGGCGTCGAATTTGATCCGCCCGGCAAACTCATCCTGCGCGATGGTCCGGGCGCAGCGCTCGATCGCCGAGAGTCCTTCGAGCTGAAAGCCCATACCGAAAATGCCATTGCCGGACTGGCTGTCATAGGCCAGCGAGAGCGAGGGAGCCATGCCGGCCGTGCCCGGAGGGATCGCGATCGGGTCTCGTAGCGCGCCGCGCCGGTGTCTGTGACAGAGCCTTCGCCGGGGACCGCCATGCCCATTGCAAAGGCTGTTCCAGGCAAGAAAAAAGCCGCCAGAGCCAAGCCCCCGGCAACCCTGCAATCATGAACGAATTTGCAAGAGCGCCACCAACCCTTAACCACCATCATGGCAATCCCCACTGACAAGATTAATAGAGGGGAGAATATTGAGAGCTTGCTTTCCGAATATCGTCAAAAAGCAGTTTGCGGACCTGATCGATGTCTTCGCGATCATTGCTCTGCTCAACCTTCGATAGTTGATTCAACATTTTTCGTGCTCACCCTCTATTTGCACGCCGTAAATCAGACAAAAAATGAGCAGGAGATCACCATAATTAAAATAAGCATTTTCACCTAAAATCGTTGTCTGAAGGCATAAGAAATTCTGTGTTGCTATTTTGAATCGTATGCCGTGGTAGTAATAATTATTCTTTTATACATCAACATGTTGTCCTCGAAAGTTAATAGGATTCCGGAATTTTATATTGATGCAGCCAAATCTATAAACAGGAAAAATTTATCGCAACAAAGGAGCTGTTGTATGACGTCTTTCGACATCAATCAAAGTAATGGTTTTGAATCGGAGCGACAAAGAGCAATTGCGACAACAAGAATGATAAACTATGCATCCGAAGATGCAGAAGACCTAGGGCTAACGGAATGTTCGCAGCTTTTGAAGTTTGTCGCCGAGATGATCCGGTTCAAATTCAAAATTCCGCATAATTAGGTGACTTATAAGCCTATGATCAATAGAAACAAGATGTATTACCAATTTAGAAGTAGCTAAAAATTGAAATTTAAAATAACACAAAGTTGCTTGCTAAAGTCGGGTGTAGCTTGGCAAGCCTTGCCGGCAGGGCTCTAAACACGATGCAAGGCTTCTCCATTTACCCCAACTTTCGTCCGAATGGGGTAAGCGCACGGACGCCGCGATAAGATGTCGAATTGATGAAGAGCGCCAAAGATATTTACATTTTTATGTAAATGGGGAATCACTAAATCGCTTTACATTTGGCGTCACTTTGCCGTTTTCGCGGCCTACCTTCCGCTTGTGGAGCCGGTAGGCAGTTTCTGCGGCGGTACCCTATTCGGGACGCGCTGGCTGTTTATGTTCAACGAAGGAGCGATGTATGGTTCGTTCAACCGCTGGTTTATTGATGATCGGCGCGGCTGTCGCGGCTTCTGCTTTCCCTGCGGAGCCTTTGCGGGCGCAGACCGGTGAGAGGTTGACGGAACAGAGCGAATTACCGCCTGATCCGGTCGAACAAAAAGCGGTTCCTGTTGAAATATTGCCTGCCGCCAACGAAGCTGCGTTCGACAATGCGCGTCCCGATATCGTGGATCAAGCGCCAATCATCATCGTGCAGCCGGCCAAAAACTCAATCTCCGAAATACTCCTTGAGCCGGAGGAAACAGAAGAAACCGCGAGCGGGGAAAGCATCCAGACAACCGAGCGCGTTGCTTTGCTGCCCCCGGTCGATGAGACACCTGAAGCTTCGGAGGACAGTTTACTGAACGACGTTGGACCAGAACCGGCGTTTTCCTCGGAGGCTGACGCGCGTGAAGAGATTTACGCGCCTGTGGAGAGGCCGGTTGTCGCTGCAAGGCCCGAAGCGACGTGGGAGGCCGATGAGACGTCGGCGGCGATCTTTGTCCCGTCCTTGCCGGAACGCTCCCCGCTTCGCCAGTTTACGTTCAAGAGCGAGATCGTGGAAAACAAGCCGGTCGAGGAAGAACGGCCGACACAAATCAGCGCAATCCGTCAGGTAGCGCCTGAACCGGTTCCCGAAAAAAGCAGCGCTGCGGTCCGTTTTCTGAAAAAGCTTTTGCCGGGCCAGAGCGATGATGAAGATACGGTGAGTGAAGCCGCCATCGAACCTGATGCGTCCGAGACCGAGACCGCATTGGCGCTCCCGGCGGGCGAAGACGCCGATGCGGATGAGGATAAGCCGACGATGAAGCGTATTCTGGACGGGATACAATTCTGGAAATAACGGCCTCGCCTTATTTATTCTCCCAAGACAAACGTTCTGGCGCGCTCACGCAGTTCGGTTTTCAAAATCTTTCCCGTTGAGGTTTTCGGCAGTTCTCCGAACACTACCTTTTTGGGGCGTTTGAACCCGGCAAGCATAGTGCGCGCATGAGCGATAATCTCGTCTTCCGAGGCCGTCTCACCATCGGCAAGCTCGACAAACGCGCAAGGAACCTCGCCCCATTTTTCATCGGGCATGGCGACCACTGCGCTCAGCGCGACGGCGGCATGGCTGTAAAGGGCGGTTTCGACCTCGATCGAGCTGATATTTTCGCCGCCTGAAATGATGATGTCCTTGGCGCGATCACGAATTTCGATATAACCGTCCGGATGTTGCACGGCAATGTCGCCGGACCAGAACCAGCCATCGCGAAAGGCTTCGGCTGTCGTGTCGGGCTGCTTTAGATATCCCTTCATCACGATATTGCCGCGAAAGGCGATCTCGCCTTGTGTTTCGCCGTCGCAAGGCACGGGTTCGCCCGTGTCGGGGGCGAGAACCGTCACATCCTCTTCCAGCTCGTAAGCAACTCCCTGACGGGCCTTGAGATTTGCGCGGGTGTTCAGCGGGAGGGCGTTCCATTCGCGCTGCCATGCGCAGACAACGGCAGGGCCATAGACCTCAGTCAGCCCGTAGACATGGGTGATGTTGACGCCCAACGCCTCGATAGCCGCGATCACGGTGGCGGGCGGCGGGGCGGCGGCCGTCATCATTTCGATCTTTTGCTTGAATGGACGGCGCTCTGCGTCCGAAGCGCTCGAAATCATCGACATGATGATCGGCGCGCCGCATAGATGCGTGACGCCGTGATCGGCAAATGCGTCCAGAATCGCGTCTGCTTGCGGCGTGCGCAGGAAGACATGCGTTCCGGCAAGCAGCGTGATGGTCCAGGGAAAACACCAGCCATTGCAGTGAAACATGGGCAGTGTCCAGAGATAGACCGGAAAATGCGGCATCGCCCAGGTGATGGTATTGTTGACGGCGTTCATGTAAGCGCCGCGATGGGAGTAGACGACGCCCTTGGGCCGGCCCGTCGTGCCAGACGTATAGTTGAGCGACAATGCGTCCCATTCATCGTCGGGGAGGCGGTAGGGAAAATCGGGATTGCCCTCGGCGAGCAATGCGTCATAAGTCAGTGCGCCGATCCGTTCGCCGCCGGGCCCTTCAGGATCTTCGATGTCAATCACGAGAATATCGCGGCCGGCGATTTGCAGCGCAGCTTGCGCAATGCCGGACAGCTCCGTATCCACAAGCAGGACTTTTGCCTCGCCGTGATTGAGAATGTAACCGATCGTATCGGCGTCGAGACGGGTATTATTTGCGTTCAGAACCGCGCCGAGCATCGGAATGGCGAGTGCGCATTCCAACGCTTCGGGTATGTTGGGGGCGAGCAGGGCCACCGTATCGCCCCTGCCAATTCCCCGCGCGGCCAAGGCGCAGGCCAGACGCTTGCAGCGTTGCTCCACCTCGCCCCAGCTTCGCCGGATGCGGCCGTGAATCTGGGCAGGCAGGTTTGGATAAATGCGCGCGGTGCGCTTCAACATGGAGACCGGCGAGAGAGGGGTATAATTCGCCTTGCACCTGTCCAGTTCGCTGCGCCGATAGATCGACATTGGCGCTACTCCCCTGTCCATTCCGGCATTTGCGCCTTGCCGATGAACGCCGCGATCCCGGCCTTTGCATCCCGCGCCAGCATGTTCTCCGCCATGACCTGGCCTGTATAGGCGTAAGCGTCGTCCAGCGTCATCTCAGCCTGATCGTAAAAGGCCCGCTTGCCGATTGTGATCGCAGCGGGGGACTTATCGGCAATGATCCGGGCCATCCGCAAGCTTTCCGTTTCCAGCTCATCGCGGGGAACGACCCGGTTGACCAGTCCCATCTCGCCAGCGCGCCGGGCGGTGATGAATTCGCCCAGCAGCAGCATTTCCATCGCGAATTTGCGGGCGATGTTCCGCGTGAGCGCCACCATCGGGGTGGAGCAGAACAGGCCGATATTGACCCCTGACGTTGCAAAGCGCGCCTCTGCCGAGGCGACAGCCAGATCGCAGGACGCCACGAGCTGACATCCCGCCGCCGTCGCGACGCCCTTGACCTCGGCAATGACTGGTTGGGGAAGCTGCACGACCAGCGTCATCATGCGCGAGCAACTGGCGAAGAGGTCCTTGTAATATTGAAATCCGCCATCTCCATCGCCGCGTCGCGCCGTCATCTCCTTCAGATTATGGCCCGCGCAGAAATTCTCGCCCGCGCCGCGCAGAATGACCGCCTTCACGGCGTGATCGCCTGCGATCTTTTCAAATGCCTTCTGCAGGGCGTCGAGCGTGTCTTCGGACAGCGCATTGATTGTTCGCGGGCGATTTAGCGTCAGCACGGTTACGCCATCGTGGTCTTCGCGGATAAGCGGGGGCTGGGCCTGCGGTTTCTGATCGAGCATGGTTCCTCCCGGCGCTGATCGACTGCTGCGTCACGCGCCAATTGCAGCGGCGAACTCCGATCCGGTTCGCTTCTTACATCCCATAGTCTGCAAATGAGGATGCGGCCGGTTCGCGCGGCAATCAAGCGGAAATCCGGCCCGGGCGGGGATGCCATGGGATCGGCTGGATGAGTTTGGCGCAAGCCTGCGCGTCATGATCCAGCCGAAGCTCGTTCAATATCGTGAGCATTCCATCGGCTCACGCAGCAGCGGGCGCATCGCCTCGCTGGGGTGCCGTTTGGTTTCGCGCCTCGTCTCTTGCAAAGAACATGTCATAGAGCACCGGCGCAGCAATCAACGTAAGGATGCTTGCAAACGCAAGACCGCCCATGATGGTCACGGCCATGCTTTCGAAAAAGCGGTCGCTCAGCAACGGGGCCATGCCCAATATGGTTGTTGCCGCTGCGAGCAGAACCGGCCGCAGGCGCGATACTGACGCAGCAACGATCGCTTCTCTCAACGGCAAGCCCTCCTTGCGCGTCAGATCGATTTCTTCAACAAGCACAATGCCGTTCTTGATCAGCATGCCGGAAAGGCTGAGCAGGCCAAGCAGAGCAGTGAACGTGAATGGCAGGCCGGTTCCAAGCAGGCCAAGAACAACGCCGTTGACGGACATTGGCACCAATAGCCAGATAATCAGCGGCTGTCTGAGCCCGACGAACAGCAAAATGGAAATCAGTATCATGATGATAAAGCTGACGGGAAGCTGCCCGGCAAGGCTGGCCTGCGCTTCTGTCGAGTTCTCGAATTCGCCGCCCCATTCCATCGTATAGCCAACGGGCAGCGGCATAGATTCGATTGTGTCCCTGATCTGGGCATGAACGGTTGCCGCGGTCAACTCGGCCGGGATGCCCGCCTGAACGGTGATCGTGTAAACGCGATTGCGGCGCATGAGCAGCGTTTCCTGCGGTATCTGTTCAAAACCGTCAACAAGCTGCGCGATCGGTACGAATTCGTTGCCGGACGACGAATACACCACCTGACTCATCAGTCCGGTCGGATCTTCGCGAGACTGGCGCACGATGATCGGGATCAACCGATCCTCTTCGCGGAACGTTCCGGCTCTTATTCCTTCGGTCGCAAAGCGCAGCGTGTTGGCGATGTCATCGCGGCCGATGCCGGCGACCTGTGCGCGTTCCGTTGCATAGACGGGCCTCACGATCAGCTCGCGCTCGCGCCAGTCAATGCGTAGATGCCGAAGATTGTCGGACGCCTCCTGCATGCGCTTACCGGCTTGCTGGGCAAGCTGGCGCAGAACCACAGGATCGGAACCGGCGAAACGAACTTCGATCGGAGAGCCGCCGCCGGGGCCGAAGACCAGCCGTTCGGTACGGAATTCGCCTGCAACCAGCGTTTGCGCTGCATAGGCGTCCAGATCCCGTCTCAGAGCCGGGATCTCATCGACGGTCCTGGCGCCGATAATGAGATGACCGTAGCTCGTATTTGGTTTTTCGGAAGAGTAGGTCAGCATGAAGCGTGTCGCGCCCTGACCAACAAAGGTTGCAACCGATGTGACGTCATCGCGTTCCAGAAGCCACTTTTCGATGACGGCGAGATCGGCCTCAGTCGAATGAATATCCGATCCCTGCTGAAGCTTGTAATGCACGAAGAACAAAGGCGTGTTCGAATTCGGGAAGAATTGCTGGCTGATAAGCCCGAAACCGGCAAAGCAGGCCGCCGTGATCCCGACCAGCGCAATAAGCACCAGCCAGCGTGCCTTCAGCGCTCCTTTCAGCATGATCCCGTAGGCCTTGAAAATAACGCCGTCATAAGCATCATCCCCCGCAGCGCCTTGATCCCCGCGTTTGAACAGATAGTGGCCGAGCAACGGCGTTACCGTTACGGCGAGAACCCAGCTCAAAATCAGCGATATTCCGATTACGGCAAAAAGGGAAAACAGGAATTCGCCCGTTGAATCCGGGCTGAGGCCTATGCCCGCAAAAGCCATGATGCCAATGACGGTCGCCCCAAGCAGCGGCACCTGCGTTTTCGCGCCAATCTCTTCCGCCGCATCGAGGGACGCTTTACCCCGCCTCATCTGAATCTGCATGCCTTCGGCCACGACGATCGCATTGTCGACGAGCATGCCCATGGCGATAATCAGTGCACCGAGCGAAATGCGTTCCATCTCGATTGAGAAGATCGCCATGAAGAAGAGCGTTCCGACAACCGTAAGCAGCAGCGTAGCGCCGACGACGATCGCCGCGCGCCACCCCATGAAGATCGCAAGCACAAGCACGACGATCGCGACGGACATTGCAAGGTTGACGAGGAAGTCATTGCTCGCCTGCTCGACGACGATATGCTGCTGATAGATCGGGTGCAACTCGACCCCCAGCGGGATCTGGTTGTTCAATTCCGCGATACGGGCGTCGACGCGTTTGCCAACCTCAACGATATTCTCGGTTTCAAGCCCGGCGATACCGAGCGTAAAGGCTTCTTTGCCGTTGAAGCGGATGATCTGGTCCGGGTGAGCAATGCGTCCACGATATACATCGGCGAAATCGAACACGTTCAGAATTTCGCCGCTTACGCCGATCGCAAGCCCGGAGATCGCTTCGACCGTATCCGATCCTTCCGGCCCCTGAATGATCGTGCGCTGCTGATCGCGATCAATATGGCCAGCGTCGACGACAGAGTTCGCCAGGGCGATTTCGTTAACGATTGCCGTCGGCGCGACATTCTGGGTGACTGTGAGCGGCAAAGAGGGTTCGACAAAAACGGCTTCCTCGGGCAGCCCGGCAATTTCGATATCGGCGACACCGCTGACCGTCAGCAGCTCCCGGCGGATGAAATTACTGATTTCATGCCGTTCGGCGTCGGTGAACCCTTCCGCGGTTACGGCGTAGAACAGGCCGAACACGTCTCCGAAACCATCATTGACGAAGGGGGACGATACGTCATCGGGCAGGGATCGGGCCGCGTCCGAAACCTCGTTGCGCAGCTTCTCCCAGATCGCGGGCAGCTCCTGTGCGCCAATAATCGATTTGATCTCAACGTCGATCGTCGAAACGCCGGGCTGGTTGCGGGAGGTGATCTTGTCGACCTCGCCCATTTTCTGTATTGCGGATTCCAGCGGTTCGGAGACCTCGATCGCCACTTGCTCGGAAGAAGCGCCGGGATACTGGGTCACGATCACGGCCTGCTTGATGGTGAATGCGGGGTCTTCAAGGCGGCCGAGGCTGTTGAACCCCCATATCCCACCGAACAGGAGGCCGAGCATCAGGATCCAGGTCAGTAATGACTTGTCGATGGAGCTGCGCGTTATGGACATTGGGAATTGTGATCCTATAGGCCGGTGAAGCGGCGCACTTGCTGGCCGTCGGTGAGCTGTGAAGCGCCTGCCATGACAATCTCGATTCCGTCCTCGATGTCCGACGCCAGAACGAATTGTCCCTTGTCATCGGTTGCCAGCTCGACGGGAACCTTGCGCACGCTCCCTTCATCGGCGCCCTTGGGCTCGAACACCATGAGATGCGTGCTCTTGTCCGGATCGATCACGACCGCCGTGGACGGGACGATGATCTTGCTTTCTGTCAGTTTGCGTTTTGCTGCGACCGTCACTGATGCGCCCGGCAAAAGCGACTCACCGGGCGGCGTCATTGCCAGGGTGATGGCGTAGGTTTGTCCGACAGCAGAGGTTTCGGCATTGAACTCGCGGAATTCAAGCGGGATGGGCTCGTCCGTTTCAGGAAGAATGGCGACAATCTGAACGTCGTCATTGCCTTCCTGCGCCTGCCTGAAGAGAATTTCCGGGACGTCGATTTCGACGCGCAACTCTGACATGTCGTGAAGGCGGACAATTGACGTGCCCGCAGTCACGGATGTGTAGTTTTCGACATTGCGGCTTGCAATAAGGGCATCGAACGGGGCTTCCAGAGTTGCCTGGCGGAGCGAATATTCGGCGTTGCGAACTGTAACTCTCGCCAAAGAAGCCGCGGTTTCCGAATCGTCGATCGTTACCTGCGAGACCGTGTTTGGGCCAAGCTGCTTTCTGCGGGCCAGGTCCCGCTCGGCCTGCGCCAAATTCAGCTTTGCTTGTTCGAGGGTAAGCTGAAACGGCTCCAGATCGAGTTGTGCGATCAGACCGCCCCTTTCAACGCGTGTCC
>JAHQVI010000216.1 GCA_019634405.1 Hyphomicrobiales bacterium | reverse complement strand
GGCGGGCTTGGCGTGGCGCTGCGTGAATTGAAGCCGCTTCTCAACCTTGACTGCATGACGGTAACCGGTGAAACGCTTGGCGAACGGCTTGAAGCGCCCCTCGGCAAGATCGACCGGAATGTCATCGCCAGCGCTGCTGAACCGCTTGAGCCACAAGGCGGGCTGGTTGCGCTGTTCGGCAATCTGGCCCCGCGCGGCGCGGTCCTCAAACGTTCAGCTGCCGACAAAACCCTGTTCGAGACGCAGGGCCGGGCCATCGTTTTCACCTCGCTTGAAGATCTCGCCGCCCGGATCGACGATCCCGGGCTGGATGTGACCGCCGATGATTTCCTCGTGCTTCAAAATGCCGGTCCCGCCAGCCAGGCTGCCATGCCGGAAGCGGGATATCTGCCGATTCCGAAGAAACTTTCCTCCCAGGGCGTCAGGGATATGGTCCGCATTTCCGATGCCCGCATGTCCGGGACGGCGTTCGGAACCATCATCCTGCATGTTACGCCTGAAGCGGCCATCGGCGGGCCGCTTGCTCTGGTGCGAAACGGCGATCAGATCCGACTTTCGGTAAAAAACCGCAGTATCGAGCTGCTGGTCGATGACGCCGAGCTTGAGCGCCGCCGCGCCCAGTTCACGCCCAAAACGCGCGATCCGAACACATTGCGGGGCTATGACAGGATCTATGCGGAGAATATTCTGCAAGCCGATGATGGCTGCGATTTCACCTTCATGAAGCCGTCTTGAGAGACATGGATCGCGAACTTGTCCGTTAGTTTTCAGCAGATCCGGACTTGTCCCGCTGGTTAATCGGATAGCCGCCAGCAGGCCCGCGCACCGGCTGGATCAACATGCGGTCGAGCCAGAGATCACGCCGCGTTCGAAACGTCTCGATCCCGATTGTCATGTTCAGATGCCCCTTAGCGGGCTGCGCCTGATACGTGCCCATGACGCGGTCCCAGAGCGAGAGGTTGAAACCGAAATTGGAATTCGTTTCCTGCGGGACACTCGAATGATGGACCCTGTGCATGTCCGGCGTCACGATGAAAAGACGCAGAATGCGATCGACAGGCCGCGGGATGTCGATATTGGAATGGCTGAACATCGCCGCTGCGTTCAACAACACCTCGAAAATCAGCACGCCGACGGCAGGCGGCCCAAGCACGGCAACGACAGCAAGCTTGATACCCATCGAAAGCAGGATCTCTACCGGATGGAAACGCAGGCCGGTCGTTACGTCGAATTCGAGATCTGCATGGTGCATGCGGTGCAGCCGCCAGAACGCCGGGACCGCATGGAACATCACATGCTGCAAATACAGCGCCAGATCGAGCGCGACGACCGCGATGACAATTCCGAGCCAGACTGGAACACCGAAAACATTGAGCAGCCCCCATCCGCGCTCACCGGCAATGACCGCAAGTCCAACCGCAAGAATTGGAAAGCTGAGCCGCACCAGCAGCGTATTCAGCGCAACAATGGCAAGATTGTTGCTCCAGCGCAGCAAGCGCGGGATCTCCTGCCGCCGCCGCGGTGCTGCAAACTCCCACACAGCCAGTGCGGTCAAAATGCCCAGGAAAACGCCAGCCCGGATCAAGGCTTCATTGTTTTCAATGACTTCAAGCATCGAGAATGGACGCCTTCTCGTTGTTCCTATGATTGTAATATAGGGCCGACGTTGATTTTCTTACGATCACACTGCTATTTTGTCGCTCCCGATCCAGAATATTGAAAGCCTCACCATGTCAAGTCGTCTGCCGTTCACTCCGCTTGTTCAAGCACTGCCCGCCTCTGTTCCGTTTGTCGGACCGGAAACGCAGGAGCGCCGGAGCGGCAAACCCTTCAGGGCGCGAATTGGCGCAAATGAAAGCGTATTCGGCCCATCTCCGAAGGCTCTTGACGCGATGCGAAACGCTGCCATTGAGGTCTGGGAATATGGCGATCCGGAAAATCACGATCTGCGCGCAGCGCTTGCAAAATACCACAATGTGAAGCCGGATAATATCGTGGTCGGCGAGGGGATTGACGGCCTGCTCGGCTATCTGGCGCGAATGGTGATCAGCGAAGGTACACCGGTCGTCACCTCGCGCGGCGCCTATCCAACCTTCAACTACCATGTTACCGGCTTTGGCGGACGGCTTGAATTCGTCCCCTATCGCGAGGACCGCGAAGATCCGGAGGCGCTTCTTGCGCATGCCCGCGAAACAAAATCGCCGCTGATCTATATCGCCAATCCCGACAATCCGATGGGGACATGGAACAGCGCGGCCACGATCCAGGAAATGATGGATGGTGTACCGGAAGGCGCCATTCTCTGCCTCGACGAGGCATATGCCGATTTTGCGCCTGCGCAAGCCCTGCCGCCGATCGATACAAGCAATCCGCGCGTCATTCGTTTTCGCACCTTTTCCAAGGCCTATGGCATGGCGGGCGCGCGGGTCGGTTATGGCATTGCGCAGGAAGACCTCGCACTGGCCTTCAACAAGATCCGCAATCATTTCGGTGTCAACCGCATCGCCCAGGTCGGCGCGATCGCCGCGCTTGAGGATCAGGACTATCTGGACGACGTCCGCCGCAAGGTTGAAGAAGCGCTTGAACGCACTGCACGCATTGCCACAGCGAACGGTCTGAAGCCTCTTCCAAGCGCGACCAATTTTGTCGCGATCGATTGCGGCCGGGATGGCGCTTATGCCAAATCGCTGCTCGATGCGCTGGTCGAACGCGGCATCTTCGTGCGCATGCCGTTCGTGGAGCCGCAAAATCGCTGCATCCGCGTTTCGGCAGGACGGCCCCACGAGTTGGACGCCTTCGCCGAGGCGCTGCCCGACGCGTTGCGGGAGCTTAGCTAGTGGAGTGGGTTTAACGTTCGAGTCCCATTTGCAGCTTGGCGCAATCTCCAATGTTAAAATTCAAAAACCCTACCAGAAACAAAGACGTCCAGCCGTTCCCAAGCGCGTAACATTTGAAATCAACGTGCGGCAGACGGGATCCAGATGTTAGGGCGAAAAACCAGCGCGGCATCATTCATAGGCTCGCTCAAAATCCGAATATTGACAGAACGACAGATGATAAGTTGAGCCATATTGGCTATTCGCCCCGCGCTCGCGCCAATCAATGACGCCGCAATTATCCGCCATGATCGGACGGCAGCCAATTTCGTTGCCCAGGATCGTATACCCCTTCTCCGGTATGCATCCCGGCCCGACATCCGCCCAGCCGTCAAGAAAGGTCACGAAAAAGGCGCGGTCCACGCTGGTTTCATCGCGAACCGCGCGCCGATAGCTGAAGGTCACGTCATTGACGCGAACGCGGTTACCGTCACAAGCTTCGGCAAAAGCATGACGGCTCCATCGCCCGCCATCGCGCGTCTTGCGTCTGGACAAAACGCCGAGACTGCAATCGAGGACGACATTCGTGACGTCGTCCTCATAGCCAGCGGAACGAAAAGCATCGACGAAGGCATAAGCCCGTGCATTGAGATGAGCCAGCCAGCTTGCGGCCACGCGCTGGCAGGGCGAGATCTTCACCGCGCTGTTTTCGCAGTCCGGCATCACCAGCGGTTCGCCATTCGCGTTGCCTGCCCCGCCGCCACTCCCTAACGCCAGCTCCACCGTCGATGAAAGAACCGCGCTGCCGATTGCGATCAGCACAACGAAGAATGCAACGAATACAGGCCACCGGCGGTAGGATCGGTTTTTCATGGGCTATTCAGGCGCAGGTCGTAAAGCTCAAAGATGGGACATCCGGGCTATGTTCGCATGGTTCTTCCCATAAATCGACGAACAAGCGCGACTCATTTCTGCGCAAGCGAACAAAGCCATGTAAGGCGTTACAGTTTCACGCGAATTTGCATTGACGCGGAATCCTGTGGAGGCTTGTGTCCCAGGAACGACATTTCGGTGGCTATCTATTGATCAGGCTCGTTGGCCGCCCTGACAATATATTCAAAATACCAGATCCGACACTCCAGGGAGATAATGCATGGATCACAGCGAGGATATCTGGGTGCTATCGATTGACGGTGGCGGCATTCGCGGACTGATTTCTGCGGAAATACTTGCATGGCTGGAGACCGAGATCGGCCAGCCGATCAGCTCATGTTTCGACCTGATCGCAGGCACGTCTTCAGGATCGGTCATTGCCGGAGGGCTGGCGATCGGGCCGGATGGCAATCAGCTGGTCGCCGCCAGCGACCTGCCTGAATTCTTTACGCAGGATGGACCAAGCATTTTCCGCCCGAAACCCTTTCCTGTCGTCAGCGCCATTCGCTGGCTGCTAGGCCCCAAACACAACATCGATGATTTGCGGACGGTTCTGGAGCGTCAGGCCGGCGACTTAATGCTCTCGCAGATCCGCAACAATATCCTGCTGACGGCCTATGATATGCGGCTCGGGCGTCCGGTCCTCTTCCAGTCCTGGCTCGCGGGCGGACGGGAGCATCAAGCCGATATGAACCGGCGTTCCGGACGCGGGCTTATGGAATTCTGCCCGACGCAATGCAGCGGCGACCGGGAGGATTTCCGCCTCGTCGATGCAATGCTCGCTTCAACCTCAGTTCCAACCTATTTCGCACCTGTACGGATTCCCAGAAATGATGACGAGCATTATGCGCTGATCGACGGCTTCGTTTTCGCAATCAACCCGGTTGTTTCGGCCTATTTCGCCGCGCGGCGTCTTTACGGGCCAAGCCGCAAGGTCAAGATTCTTTCAGTTGGCACCGGCAAGTATGAGCGGCAATATAATTACGACATGATCAAAGGTTGGGGCGCGGCGAAATGGCTGCAGCCGATGCTGCAAGTTTTCCCTGACGGCATGTCCGATGCATCAGAGACCTACATGCAGTGGATGAGCGAAGTGGCCGATGTCGAATATTTCCGCCTCAGCGCGGTGTTCGACATGGAGCGGCGCTCGGAAAATCCGTCTCCCGACATGGACGACGCCTCGCCGGATAATTTGCGGAAACTATCCGAAACAGGAAAACAGCTGATTGAAGAGAACAAGGAGATTCTCAGGGCCATCGCCCAGCAATTATCCATGAATGAACCCGTTGCGACATCAGAGGTCGCAACGGGCTGAGCGCTATGCCTTCAAGGCTGATCACCTGCTTCAAAGGATTAGTGCCAACGCATCGTCTTGCGGGAATTTGCGTTTGGGTGCACCTTGTGCGCGCCTGAACCAACGCTCACAAGCCGGAGAGAATGAGCGCATTGAAAAGCACGGATTTGAACAGCTCGCTTCGCCGCGACGTTACCCAGCCCAAAGGCCGGCAGGTCGATGAGGCCAGCCTTGCCGAAATCAGCTCTGCGCTCGGGGAGATGCCGAAGCGCCGCGATCTGCTGATCGAAGCTTTGCATGTGCTTCAGGACCGCTTCGGCTGTTTGCGCGCATCTCATTTACGAGCCCTGGCGGAGCTGTTCAGGCTCAGCCAGGCCGAAATCTTCGAAGTCGCCAGCTTTTATCACCATTTCGATATCGTCAAGGAAGACGAAGAAGCTCCGGCGCCAATCACGCTCCGCATCTGCAATTCATTATCCTGTGCGATGGCTGGAGCCGATGATCTCATTTCGGAGATGCAAAATACCGCCGATCCCGCGCGGATCCGTATTCAGCCTGTTCCGTGTATAGGACGGTGCGCTGGCGCGCCCGCGGCAAATGTAGGCAAGCGGGCCATCGAACAGGCGACGCCTGAAAAGCTGAAACTCGCCGCAAAGCTTCCTTTGACGCCGGAGATCCCCGATTACTTGACGCTTCATCACTATCGCGCCGCTGGGGGATATTCGGTGCTGGCCACGATCCTGTCCGGCGAGATCACGCGGGAGAGCGCCATCGGGCAGATGTCCAGCGCGGGATTGCGCGGGCTTGGCGGCGCGGGTTTTCCGGCGGGACGAAAATGGAGCATCGTGTCCGGCTTTCCCGGCCCGCGTCTGATGACGGTCAATGGCGATGAAGGCGAACCGGGCACTTTCAAGGATCGCCACTGGCTGGAAACAGATCCACACCGCATGCTGGAAGGCGCATTGATCGCCGCCCATGTCGTCGGCTGCGATCGCATATATATCTATATGCGCGACGAATATCCCGCCATTCTCGAAATTCTGAAGCGCGAGATCGCGGCGCTCGAAACGACCGGCCTGTCGGCGCACGCACCGATCGAGCAGCGGCGCGGCGCGGGCGCTTATATTTGCGGCGAAGAATCCGCGATGATCGAGAGCATCGAGGGCAAACGCGGTCTGCCCCGGCATCGCCCGCCATACATCGCCGAGACCGGGCTGTTCGGCCGTCCGACGCTGAACCACAATGTCGAAACGCTGGCCTGGGTGCCCGACATTCTCCGCAACGGGCCGGACTGGTTCGCATCGCAAGGCAAAAACGGGCATCAGGGGTTGCGTTCATTTTCGGTCTCGGGCCGGGTGAAGCGACCGGGGGTCAAGATCGCGGCTGCAGGCACAACCGTCAGAGAGCTGATCGATGAGCATTGCGGCGGCATGGCCGACGGCCACACCTTCAAGGCGTTTCTGCCAGGCGGCGCGTCGGGCGGCGTTTTCCCGGCCTCGATGGCCGGTCTTCCACTCGATTTCGGTACCTATGAAAAACAT
>JAHQVI010000215.1 GCA_019634405.1 Hyphomicrobiales bacterium | reverse complement strand
CCGGGTTTTGAAGAGGGTGCGAAGCTGTTTAATGCTTCATTTTCTGGAACGTTCGTACCGAAACAAACGCCTTTATCGAGACTAAGAGGCGGATGCCAGCCTTCGGTTGCTTTTTGTGTTTCACCTCCGTTAACCGACGGCAACCATGTGACCGGAGCGGCTTGATTGGGCACCGGCTTGCCGCCGTTTTGCTGCGATTGAGTGCTGTCCGTTGGGGTTTTCTCAGTCGTTACAATCGTCGGCTTGGGTACTATAGATGTCGGGTTGGTGGGATCACCCATATGAATTTCCTCCATGTAATTAATATGATCGAGCAATTTGGTTTGCTGAGGATTGCTTAAACTGCTCTATCTTATTGTTTTATTGGGCGTTCTGGCTGAGTAAGCGCTGTCCAGTTCACCAAAATTTCTTTAGTGTACGCCCTAGAGCGCAATCAAACTGTGCTATAAATGACATCTGGGTCATTACGAGTGTCCCATGGGTCACATCTCTTGCGATCACCGGGCAGATGGTAGCCAAGCGGATCCCGGCAGCGATTGGTGAAGCCCCGGTGATCGCTGTCGCAGTAAGACGGCGTCGGGAACCCTGCGGTTTAAACTCTGGTGGCTTATGTTCGGGAACAGCCTGCGATCAGAAAACGACAGGCCGAGGGCGAATAGAGCACCTCTTGCGCGAACTCTTACAAAGGCTTATGAGTTGGTTTGGATCATCGCCAGTTTGGAGCGCACGAGCGCAAAGATACCGATTGGCCGCGCGGGTGTAGCTCAATGGTAGAGCAGTAGCTTCCCAAGCTAACGACGAGGGTTCGATTCCCTTCACCCGCTCCAATGAACTTCCGTGATGTCGCTAAATTGAAGTGCAAATGCGCGCCCTGGTTACAGGACGCTGTGACAGCCATCGCAAGAAGCGGGCAGGGGCCGGCGCTTTGGAAACAGTGAGCGCAAAGCAATAATCATCCACTTGTAAGAAGGTCTCCGTCAGCCGGGGAGGACATAAATTCCCATTCAAAATTTGTATTTCATGTTTTCAGTATATTAGATTATAGATCGTTGAACCCATTTCGAAATTTATCTTACCGTCACAGCAAGAGTACTTTCTGACCATGTTAGAGCAGGCTTTTAACGACGCGATCTCAGATATACCCAATTGTATCGCGGCTGGGGTCGTGGATTTGTCCTCGGGAACGTTGCTGAGCCTCCAAAGCAAGCAGGAACGGCCCCAGGAAACGCTCAATGTGTTGACGAAGACGATCACGGAGCTTTTCGAAGCGCCGCTGCTCCAAGCCTTCTCGGAAATCTATAGTCCGGCAGACGGTGAGGCGGACGCTTCAGGCAAGGGCTTCGGCGAGATCCTGCTGTTGAATGATCATCATAACTACCTTCTTCTCAAGGGGCGCGAAAGCAACCAGCTTGCCGTCATTATCGTTACGACAAAAGACACGCCGGTTGGCCTCATGATGATGAAGTCCATTGCCGCCTTGCCGGCCATTGAAAGAGCATTTTAACGCGCCGCTCAAAGCCTTACCCTAGTCAGTAGACAGACATAATGTCACGCAAATCGCCACCAAGGAGTATTGCCGCTCAGAATTTTCTGAGTGTTTTGCGTCTCATAGACCGGACCATCATTCCGCGGCTGATTGTCCTGAACAACTCCAAGACGACCCTGAAACTTGTCGTCGCGCGTCAGCGCGCATCCGTGAAAAACAGGAGCGGGGAAATTTCCTCCGCACAAGATCTGCTGGCGGCAATTCTGACTTTGTGTACTGAGGATTTACCAATTACTTACAGGCTGGAGGCAATTCCAGAGCCTGACTCAATAGAGAACGCCCATACGGCGGCGGCAATCGTGAATGCGCAATCTCAGTCAGATGATGCGTTTGCTGATGAGTTGGCCAAGGCATATAGCTTTACCAGAAACGGGTGGATACTCTCCGCGCCGCCCGATTGCGCATATGCTTCACTTGACGCGGCTGCACGAATTGCAACAAAAGCTGCAGGCTGGGCCAAACTTGATGATCAAGGCTCGAACAACCCGCCTCTTATTCTGGTAATTTCGGATCATTTGCCCGACGAAAGAACCGTATCGGTGGAGGGAGCCGTCACCATAACGGCGACACCTCCTTCTTTGCTTGGAAAACTGGTTTCCCAGTGGAGAAGTCAGTCCTACAAGGATGGCTAACCAACCTCGTTGTTTCAGAGCGTAATCGACTGTTCGAAGTTTTTCATTGCGATGCGAGCCAGCGCAAGGTTCGCCAATTTGCGGTCCAATGCAACATAAATGAAGACCGCGTCATTGGCTGCAAGAGGCCGGATCAGATGATACTGCGTATTCAGCGAAATCAGGATGTCTTCGATCTTGTCATTGAGCTTCAGTGACGCAATTGTCCGGCGCTTTGCCCGAACGACTTCAGTATTCCCTGCCGCAGCAAGTTCCAGATCCAGGCGTCCACCGCCCTCAATAGCGAGAACCATGCCGGTGTCACTGTCGACCACGCATGCGCCAATAAAACCTGCTTGTTCTGATAACGGGCCAAAGTTGAATGCCATTTTAAACCTACTTATTTACTAGAGTTGTATTCCACAGGAATTTTCCAGGGGATATTAATTCTCCGAACCAATCCCTGATACATTCATTTGCCTGTCTGGTTTACGCCAGATAACATTTAAAATCAACGAATATGTATTTAATATATTTTGTTTTATTTCAATCAGCAAAGACTTTATTTTCAATTGAGATGATAATTTCAGAAAGCTCTCCTCCGAGCTGCTGCAGGATTTGAGATGGCGTGAATGCGGGAGTGAGGTTTGGTGCGTCAATAAAATATTTGTTTAATTCTTCTTCCCTTGTGCTGATAAGAGATTCAATTCTTTTTGACTGAGATAATGTTCTACCCGTTGAGAGCATCCATTCTCTCAGTACGTTATTATTATAATTGGATAGTTTACTGGAAAGAATTCGTGCAGTGTCAGTCGGCGACGCCGCAATTCGCAATTCATGCTCGACTTGCTCGCGTAGTTGGGCAAATGCCTGCAATGGATGCAGAGACGCCAGCTCGGCGTCTGAGGCTTTCTGTTTCGCTTTCGGCGTTGCCGATGCCTGCCCCTTGACGCTCTGCAGGAGATTGATGAGCTTTCTCATGAAATCGTCAATGCCGGTTGAATTCGGCATCTCCCTTGTTTCCCGTGGGGTGTTTGGCTGTTGCGCCGAGACAGCTTGAGGCGCGGCGATAGCGCTCCAGTTCATGAAAAATCGGGGTGCTTCCTGGGCGATACGCTCAGTGACATGATTGAGCTCCTTGGTCGAAAGGAGATCGCGGTGCGTGATTGCAAGAAAAGCGCATGATCTGGGATGGTTGATACCTTTCCAGATCGCCTGTTCACTTGCTTTCCATGCCTGTGTCGCCGGGCTGCACCATATCAACAGGTCTGATGGACGTAACCAGAGCTTGTTATTCTCGGAGTCGGCTTGGGAAAAAAAACCGGGAAGGTCCAATATCTCGAACTGCTCCAATATCGCGCTCGGGGCATGGACCTCAACGGAGCTGATATTTTTCCAGTTCAGACGACGCCAATCGCTTTGCTCAATGAACGCGGACGCGCCATCCGATCTGTTAAGTTTCACGGATAGGGTCTGCCCATGCCGCAGGTAAGTCGGGCGTCGGGTATTTGCGACGATATCGGTCGGAAGGAGATTGCCTCCAAGCAGAAAATTGACGAGCGAAGTCTTGCCGGAATTGGTTTCACCGGCAATGACCACGCGAGGCAAGGGCGCTTTCGCTTTTTGGTCTGCAGATTGCTCTGTCCGGATCGATTGCGTAATCATGGAGCGCGAAAAGTCATTCATCATCGTCATATCAGGAAATGCTCGATGGAAGCGTGAATAACGCTTTGAGTTTATTGACGGTGTATTCATGCATGGCGATCGCACTGCATGAATTATTGATGAGTAGATCATGGTGCGCCAGTAACTCAGCCAGGGCGCTGCCATCGGACTGAGGGGTGTCGCTGGCCACGAGCTGGATGGCTTCGAAAGCCTCAAGCAAATTTGTGAGTGTCTCGATAGCGCCCTCTGCGATCAAACCGTGAGGGTTCGCCAGAAGGGCATTGAGGCGGCTTTTTCCTGACGGATCGCTATTGTCGGTTATGCCGGCGTTATTCCCGGATGCGAATTCGTTCGGCTCTTCATTCTGATCGGCGAAGATCTGGTTTTGGGATATCCAATCCGACCACCAGGCCTTGCCGCTTTGAATCGCGACCTCTTTCGAACGTTGTGTCACGGGGACTGTCAGACTTGCGCGGCGCTCGGTCATCGGTTCCTGGACCGGGGTGTCGCGCTTTGGATTCTCTGAAAACGTCTTGAGCAGAAAATCGACTGTGACCTCTTTGACCGACGAAAACCAATCAGCGCTCTCACTCGTATTCGCCGTGGCGCGGTCATCTGATCCGCTTACGTTCGGGGGCTCCGGTTGCGAAGCTGCGCTGTAATCAGGGCCGGTTTCATGTTTCGCGTCCGGCGAGTCGTCATCAAGGGAGATGATCTTCTGTGTCTTCAGTTCATTGCCGAGTGCTGCGTCAAGCCGCTCGATTTCAGCTCTGATCGTGGGAGAAACTCCGGTTTCGACGTCGCTTTGCCGTTGTTCGACTTTTGCAATCAGCGCTTCCAGATTTGCCAGAAGCTGCTGACAGTCCGGCTTGTCGGCGGCCTCATTGATGAGTGCGCGAAGCTGTTCCATTGTGGATCGCAATTGACGGCAACCGTTTTTCGCGGGGATTGCAGCCGCTTCGGAGAGCGCTTGGGCAACGCCGCTGGAATGTTGCGAGATGAAGCCCGACAGCATGAAGAGCGACAGGAGTCTGGTGATCGAATCTATACCGGACGTCGATCGCAAGATCTTGCCGATAGCCGCCTTGTCTTCCTCCAGTTCCGCCTCGGGCGGGATTTTTATTGCCTTTCGCGCTGCGACAGCCTGAAACGCCGGCGACTGTATTTCGCTCAAGATCTGCTTGTAACTGGCTTTGGAGGACGGCAGACCGGCCCATCGCGCGCTTCCGACCACGATCGGGATTGACGCGCCCTGAAACAGCTTGTCCAGCTTGCGGCGGACATGCCGGACAATAACGTCCATTGCGCCAGCCTGTCCGGCGAGTTCATCGATGCGGTTGATAAACACAATAATGCGCCGCTTCTCCATCCCTCGGAGCAGTTCAAGGAGGGCGACGTCTGAACTTGCTAGCGGATCACGTGCGGTCAGCACGACGATATAAATATCGGCGCCCTTGATGATCTCGCGCGTAATCCGGTGTCTGAGATGCGTTGAATCATTGATGCCCGGCGTATCGATGAGCGTGGTCGGAGCCGCGAGTGGCGGCAGAGGGAAGTAGATATTCGCGCTTTTGGTAATATCGGCGTAGCGGCCCGGCTTTGTTTCGCGCGAAACTTCGGCGACGGCGGGACCGGCGCAGAGGTAAGTCTGCAGGATTTCCGGTTGCACGGACTGGTAGAAGTGACGCTTGCCCAATAGGTAGTGGAACTTTTCGCCAAGTCTGACCTCGGCGCGGCCCTTCATTTCGACAAATCCGTCTTCAAATTCCTTGCCGTCGATGTTGTCGTGCGTTCGTCCCAGCCCCGCCCACTCTTCCTCGGTAAAAAATTTGAAGTCGCAACCGCTGACCGGCTTGCCGTTATGACCGAAGTGGAGTTTGGTGGTGACGGCGGTCCATGGATTGACATGGGTGGGCAGAAGGTCATGTCGTTG
>JAHQVI010000016.1 GCA_019634405.1 Hyphomicrobiales bacterium | reverse complement strand
CGACTGCACTGATGTCTTTACCTAACTTCATGAGTTATCCCTCAATTATTTGGGCGGACTGAAAAGAAAATTCCTGTTCAGTCAAATTATTGTTCCTGATCCGCCGCAATATAGTTGAAGCCGGTTCCATAGGCGAAGATTTCGCAAGCACCATCCGCAATGCGCGGATGGCTGATGCGAACGGCCACACAGCCGTCATAACCTTTGGAACGGGCTTCAGTTTCCAGTTTCTCCAGCGCCTGTTTCAGCGTGATATCCATCAGCACCTCGTAACGCTTCATCTTTCCGCCAAACGTGTTCGTGATCATTTCGCGGACATCGCGCAGGATATTGATCGCATTGACCACGGAGGCGTGGATGATTTCGCCCTCCCGAATTGGGCGATCCGATGGCCGATCACTTGTAAATAGTGCCATATTATGATTTCCGTGTGCCCTGATCAGTTTTTATGACGATGGTGGCGGAACGGCCAAACAGCATGCGTCGCAGCGCAAGAAGCAGGAACAAACCAAGGAAGAACACTGTGAGCAGCCCTGCCCAATAGCGCTCCACAAAGACCCGATAGTTGACGTTCCCCTGGCTTACAAGCCTAAAATCATTGCGAACATCCGAAATGTTGAGAACCGAATTTTCCCGCACGAGCATGCGGACCGCGGCAAGCTGGTCGGCGCTGTTGACGACGGCGTCGCGCAAGCTTGCATTCTTGAGCGACTTCATCAGCGCCGGATCCTGCGCAACTTCACGCAGAATATGGGCTGCGGCGTTTTTCTCCAATCGCCCGAGATAGTTGGCCAGCGAAGCGAGTTCTTCCTCCGTTAGCCGCCGCGCAAGACGCTGCATGGTCGCCGGATTCAGTGAGAGAAGCGCTTCACGCGCATTGGTCGGGAGCTGCGCGATGCGAAGCGCCGCAGCGCTATTGTCGAAGGATAGCAGGGTCGTAAGCTGCTGCCGGTCAATATCGCCGGGATCGATGATCTGGGGGATGCCGTAGCGGAACGCCTTGGCGAAGCGCGGACCGGCCAGTTCTGACCAGGCAATCGCCTTTTCAAGCGATTTCAGCTCGATGGCCAGCGCCACGCCGTCTTCATCAAGAACCGTTAGCGCCTTCCGAAGGCTGCCGTCGCGCGTGCGCCGTAGAACGGCCTGCTCACCATTATCTCCCGCCATAACCAGACTGACGATACGGCCCAGCTTGCCAAGTTCGTCCGACTTTCGCGTTTTCAGGAACATTGCGAAGTCGGGATGTTTTTCCGCAAGATCAAGCAGCACGTTATATTTTTGTTTAAAGTCCTGCCAAAATGCATAAATTCGTTCGCTGGTTTCAACTGCAATCGTGTTGAGCTGCTCTGTGAGATCACTTTCTATCGATCGCGCCAGTTCGCCTTTGATCAGCCCTTTTGCCTCGTCCGACTTCATCCGCTCCTCGATCAGCGGGAAGACGCCTTCACTGGCGAGATACAGATCGCGGGCGATGAGCGCAAGGCCAACCAGACCGGTAAAGGTGGAAACGATGCGCGAAGCGACGAGACCGGCGACGCGGCGGCCGATGGAGGCAACCATCCGGCCAATAATCCGCCGACTGACAATCAGCACGATACCCGAAATCGTGCCGACATTTTCAAGGAGCAGATCTTCCGTGCCAATCCGCGCACTGCCAATTTCAGCGGCGATGTCGAGATTGTCCTGCGTTTCCTTCTCGAAGACATCGGCCACCGCACCGCCATAACGCGTCTGCAGAGCGGTGCGCACGCAGTCGATAACAGGCGCGGACACACGCGTTGCCGCAGCCTCGATCCGCTGGCCAAACTCATTGCCGACGCCCTGGGCGAGATCCGCGATCGCGTTGCGGAAGCCTTCCGAATCATATGCGCGTTCCGCAACGGCAATGGCGGTTCTCTCGGCTTCTTCCTGGCTGACTGTCGAATAAGCCCGGCCGAAAATCGACGTCTTCTCGCGTTCGATGCGGATGGCTTCGTCGATCTCGCGGTCAAGCCGCCGGTCCATTCCGACAGTGTCCCACTGTTCATTGACGAGCCGTGTGTAGTCGAGCTGGCCAGCCTGTTCCTGCAGCGAGTTTTTCGTCAGCGCTTCCAGCTGCCCGCGGACCTCGGGATCGCCCAGATCCTGGCACTGCTCGATCGCGAGCGGGGTCGCACGCTGGTCCTGCGCAAAAGCGGAAAGCGGTAGCTGGACAACCAGAAATGAAGCCAGTGTCTCTGTGCAAGTGACGCTTCGGCAAGACTGCAAGTATTTGTGTGCGCGCATGACCCTACCCAGGACCGCGTGTTTTACGATCTCTGATTAAACACTACGGGCGATGAATAGCGCCCTAATCAAGCGCCAATATTGCGCGGCCAGCTAAAGATTGAAAGACACTCCTGCAAAAAGGATCGCCCATGCGACCAGTGTAACTTCAAAGGGATGCCCAGCGACAATCGGAGTAAGTATCGGAATATCAATAGAGAAATACCGCGCCAGCACGATCAGAAGCACAAGGATTGTCGAAATCAGATAAATGCCGAATGATGGAGAACTAAGTCTCATAGCGTTACCCTCATATAAAAATTTTTTATCAGTCTATATTTTACGAAACCGGAGCCACAATGGTTGTTTTTCGCTCCAGCGCGGCGCGAATGGGCGCAAATGAACGTCGGTGATGGGGCGTTACCCCGAAAGCCGCTATCGCCTTGGAATGGGCTGACGTGCCGTATCCTTTATTGTCGCACCAGCCATATTGGGGAAAATCTTTTCCCAATTCCCTCATGAGCCGGTCGCGGGTGACCTTCGCAACAATCGAGGCGGCAGCAATGGACGGGCAAAGCGCATCGCCATTGACCACAGGCACCGCTTTCTGGGTCAGTTTCGGGCAACGGTTTCCGTCAACAAGCACCGTAGCGCCTGGTGCGGCAAGCTGCTCGATCGCGTTGCGCATCGCAGCCATTGTCGCTTGAAGAATGTTGATCCGATCAATCTCGTCGACGGATATGATGCTCACGCCTACAATGGCGCTTTCGAAAATCTGCTCGTAAAGCTCTTCGCGCCTTGCGACTTTCAGCTTCTTGGAGTCGTCGAGACCATCGAGCCTGACGCCGTCGCGAAAGATCACCGCCGCTGCAACGACCGGCCCGGCCCACGGCCCGCGCCCGGCTTCGTCGACGCCCGCAATCAATCCCTCGTTCTCCCTGCAACCGGCCAGTTCCGCTTCGGTTTTCCAGCAGGGCGATCGTACTGTTTTTCCAATCTGTCGTGCCATGACTTGGAACTCTGCATGGCTGCCACGCCAGAGCAAGCCTCTTTATGCCGATTTGAACAGGTCAAATTGCGTAGCATCGCCAAGCGGCGGCATGAATAAATCGGTACGCAATTTAAATCTTTGCGCGTTCATGCCCAGACGCTTGGTCGCAATGCGGAAGCGCTGCCCGATAAGCTCCGCATAAGCGCCGGTTCCGACTTGCCGCTCGCGCCAGTTCGAGACGTAATCCTTGCCGCCTCGCGTCGAGCGCAACAGCTTCATGACGCGGCCAGCCCGGTCAGGAAATTCTTCCCCGAGCCATTCCTGAAACAGTGCTGATATTTCAAGCGGCAGCCGCAGGAGCACATAGGCCGCTTCGCGCGCGCCAGCAGCATGGGCGCGTTGCAGAATCGCTTCGATTTCACCGTCATTGATCGCAGGCAGGACCGGCGCCACCATCACGCCTGTGGGAATGCCCGCCTGATTGAGTTTCGCAATCGCTTCAAGCCGCCTTTCAGGCGTCGAAGCGCGCGGCTCCATCTTGCGTGCCAGCCGTCCGTCAAGCGTCGTGACCGACAGATTGACCTTGACCAGATCGCGGCGGGCAAGCGATGCGAGAATGTCGATATCGCGCAGGATCGAAGCGGACTTCGTGACAATGCCGACCGGATGGCTGGTCCGGTCCAGAAGCTGCAAGATTTGTCTGGTCAGTTCGTAGCGGCGTTCAATTGGCTGATAGGGATCGGTATTTGTTCCCAGCGCTATCATCTCAACGCGATAGGAACGTTTGCCCAGCTCCTGTTCCAGCAATTCAGCCGCATTGGTCTTGGCAATCAGTACGCTTTCGAAATCAAGGCCGGCGGAAAGCCCGAGATAGCAATGGGTCGGGCGCGCGTAACAATAGATGCAGCCATGTTCACAGCCGCGATAGACATTGATGGACTGATCAAAACCGATATCGGGCGAGTCATTGGTGGCGATGATCGAGCGGGCCTTCTCAATCCGCACCTCCGTCCTGAACGGTTCAAGATCGGCCATGCTGTCCCAACCATCATCGAAGCTCTGCCTGGCCGCCGGCTCGAAACGGCCAGAGCTGTTGGAGCACGCTCCGCGTCCGCGCCGGCGCTCGCCTTCAACCGGCAATTCGTCAGCCTCGGGCGAACGGGGTTTTGCTACAGATTTTCTTGTCATAGGTTAAGTGTAATACGTCCACAGGAACAAAAAAAGAACATTCTGTGTTTTCATGCCACACTTGTGCAAAAGCGCTGAACAAGTATCATCCGCGGCATGATTAGCGTGATCGTACCGACATTGAACGCGGAAAAGGGGCTGGCGAGCTGTCTCACGGCGCTCGTTCCGGCTGCGATGGACGGCTTTGTGAGGGAAGTCATCATCAGCGATGGCGGCTCAAGCGATCAGACACTGGCGATCGCGGATGACGCAGGTGCACGCATCCTGCGCAGCGAGCGCGGCCGCGGCCGGCAACTTCGCGAAGGCGCGCGCGACACCAAGTCGGACTGGCTGTTGTTCATACATGCCGATACGGTGCTGGAAACAGGCTGGGAACGTGATGTCTTCCGCCATATCCGAATGATCGAAAGAGGAGATCAGCCCGATCGCGCCGCCGCTTTCCGGTTTTCGCTCGACGATGACAGCATGTTCGCCGCATACCTCAATGGCGCGGTGGCCTTGCGATGCTGGGCACTGAAACTGCCCTATGGCGATCAGGGGCTGCTGATTTCCCGCCAGCTCTATGATGAGATCGGCGGCTTCAAGCCGCTTGTACTGATGGAAGATGTCGACCTTGTCAGGCGGCTCGGACGCAAGCGCATGAAAATCCTGCGTGCAAGGGCCGTCACCAGCGCGAAACGATATCGCCGCGATGGTTATCTGAAACGGATGCTGCGAAACTCGGCCTGCCTCGGGCTTTACTATCTGCGTGTCCCGCCACGTGTCCTGGCCCGCATCTATGGCTGAAACCAGCAATGATCGAAACCGCCGTCGCCTCGTCCTCATGGTTAAGGAGCCGCGGGCCGGATGGGTCAAGACGCGCCTCGCCCGCGAGATCGGAACCGCCGCCGCCTTGCGCTTCTATCGTACGGCCTGCGCAAATCTGATCCGGCGTCTGAGCAGTGACCCGCGCTGGTGTCTCGTGCTCGCCATATCGCCGGATCGGGCCCTGACGTCAAGAGCATGGCCTCCCTCAACACCCCGCATCCGTCAGGGGACGGGCAACCTTGGCGACCGCATGGGACGGCTTCTGCATGAAACCGGTCCGCGAGCGACGATCATCATCGGTTCCGACATTCCGGGAATACAGCCTCAGCATATCGCCGAAGCCTTTCGCATGCTGGAGCATGCCGACGCCGTTCTCGGCCCGGCCGAAGATGGCGGCTATTGGCTCGTCGGCATGAAACCGGTTCGGCCGTTCCGCGATATCTTCCGCAATGTGAGGTGGTCGTCGTCTTACACGCTGGACGATACGCTGGCCAATTTTAAAGATTTGAACGTCGCATTCACGCAAACGCTTGAGGATGTGGACGACGCTGGCTCATTCAAAAGAAACGCCCATCTGGGCATGCGCGTCACTCCGGCTCGTTGAACCCCTGTTCGATCAGCGTGGTCAACGCATCGAGCACCTCTTCAGCGTCCGGCCCTTCCGTCTCGATCGTGATCTGTGATCCCTGCCCTGCAGCGAGCATCAGGAGGCTCATGATCGAGGTGCCGCTCGCGCTAAGCCCATCTTTCGTCACGGTCACTTCCGCATCGAACTTTTCCGCACATTTTACAAAAGCGGCAGTCGCACGGATATGCAAGCCCTTCCGGTTAACGATTTTTACGTCTGCAAGGCATTGATAAACGCCAGAGGCGGGGTAGCTCGTCATGTGTCGCTCGAACTAATTACCTTATGAGTATGCCCGAAATATTGGAAAGATCAAACTGGTAAGGTCGCGCGCGCCCGGCGCGTGAAGGCTAGAACATAAACTGAGAATTGATATATTGGTTTAACGTGTGCTCAGAACTTGGCTTGCCACATGAATATATTTCTGTCCAGCTTCCTGCGCGAGCTTGATTGCTTCCTCGATCCGGCGCTCCTCGCGAACACGTGCCAGTTTGACCAGCATGGGCAGGTTGATCCCGGCAATGACCTCCACGCGCCGCTCCTCCATGACCGATATAGCCAGATTGGACGGCGTCCCGCCGAACATGTCCGTCAACACCACGCAGCCTTCGCCATTGTCTACGGATGAAATTGACTTGAGAATGGCTTGACGGCGCTCATCCATATCGTCATCGGGTTTGATGCAGATGGTCGCAATCTGTTCCTGCGGGCCAACCACATGCTCCAGTGCAGCGCGAAATTCACGCGCAAGATCGCCATGCGTAACTATGACTATACCGATCATTCACCCATCCATATGTTGGCGCGTAACTCGCCGAAATTGCTTATTAATATACGGTATTCACTTAGCCTTTTTAACGAGGCCGGCAGCTTATGTGAATTAAAACAACAACACACGCGCTTATTTTATTCGATCGTATGCCATTATTGGGTGTCACAGTATGAAATTCGACTGAACAGTCAAAATTGCGTAGCGCAGCTTCAGCGGCGCGGAGGCTTCGAAGGGTGCAAGCGATATGACCGGCACGCTGATATCATGGATGAGGCGGGCATGGAGCGGCTCCGGCGGATGCCTTGGCACATCTTTTCCATCGACGAGTTCGACGAATAGGCGAATCTGCGCTTCAGCCCGGTATGGAACTGGCGCGATGCCGACACCACGTATCTCGATGCGTCCGGCTATCGTATCGGGAACCCGGCCGATGAGCCGCCCGTTTCGTTGCGATACAAAGACCTGATCATCCGCAATGAGCGCCGGGTCGAGTTCGCGAGGCGTCTCGTGAATGAAACGCAGCCCGAGGTCCGATTTGCCGCTTCCCGAAGGCCCGGTCAGCACAGCCGCCGCCTCGCCGAGCGCAATGCATGTGCCATGAATCTGGATCATGTCAGGATGCACGCGGCCCCGCCGGCAGACGAATGACGAAACGGGCTCCGACGACGCCGGGCGCAGCCTTGCCTTTGGCTGTCTCTTTCATGGATGGATCGGTCCTGTTCTCGGCCCGGATCAGACCTCTATGCGCAGAAATGATCTGACGACAGATATTTAGCCCAAGTCCCGAATTTTGACCAAACTGATCAGGCCCCGGACGGTCGGTGTAGAAACGCTCGAAGATCTTATTCAGATTGGCCGGCGGGATACCGGGACCTTCATCATCAACAATAATTTTTGCCTGGTTCGTCATACGGTTGTACCGGCAGCACACCTGCACCAGGCCATTTTCCGGCGAAAAGGAAACCGCATTGTCCAACAGGTTGCTGATGACCTGCGTCAGCCGTCCCTTATGGCCATGCACGAAAATCCGCTGCGCCTTGTGGGACCCGGACGTCTTGTCAAACGCAACGAAAACCACCTTCGCGTTATGCGCACGCGGGACGCTGCCATATTCCTTGATATGCGCCTCGAGCATCTCCACAATGTTGAAGTAGCTCCACTTCTCCTTGACCATCTCCACATCGAGACGCGAAGCGTCGGAAATGTCGGTAATCAGCCTGTTGAGCCGGTCAATATCGTGCCGGATCACATTCATGAGCTCTTCGCGGTCTTCTTCCTTCTTGACCATAGGCAGCGTCTGCATGGCGCTATGCATGGAGGTCAGCGGGTTCTTCAGCTCATGGGCGACATCCGCCGCAAAGCTCTCGATCGCATCGAGACGGGCGTAAAGCGCGGACGTCATCTCGCGCAGAGAGCGTGACAAATTACCGATTTCATCACGCCGCGCCGAATAATCCGGAATATCCTCGCGATCATTGATACGTCTACGTACATTTTCCGCAGCTTGCCCGAGCTTGTGCATCGGACCGGCGATCGTATAGGCGAGAAAGAACGAGGCCAAAACCGTTACGACGATCAAAAGCAATCCAAGCATGAATTTTTCGGATCGGGTCTTGGCCAAAATGTCGTCGAGCTGTCCATCGGCGCTGATCAGCAGGACGGCCCCGATGACGACATCGCCCTTTTTAACAGGCTGGGCAACTGTCAGGATCGCTTCGCCATATTCATTTTCGCGCGCAACCGAAACGTCGACGCCGGATTCAATGGCGGCGGCGACTTCGGGAAACTGCTCCTTGCCGTTCCGGAAACTTGGCGGCCTGTATTCGGGCAAGGCGTCGCGGCGCAACAGACCTTCCAATGTAAGCCACATGCGGTAAAGCCAGCCCACATCGCGGCGCTCCTCAGATACGGTGCGCAACGTGACCGTGCCCGTTGCCAGAGAACGGCTGGTATCCGCCAGCCAGGTCCCGTCTGGCGCGTAAACATAGGCGTTGGTGGTCTTTTGGGAGTTGCCGTCGGGTTTGATCAGCGTATTGAGCAGGAACGCCGCCCGCTCCATCGTGATTTCGGAATCACGCCGGCCAAGAATGACATCGGCGGTTTCCTGGATTGGATTTTCGAGAGCCAGCGCGCGGGCGACGACGCGCGCCTCGATACCAAGGCTCTGGATCCGCGTGGCGATGAGCTGGTCGCGGAAGTCATTGAGATAGAGCATCCCGACAAGCAGAACGAGGAAGCTGGCGATATTAATGACCAGTATACGCCCGGAAATCGTGCGGAACCGCAAACTGGGAACCCAGCTATATCTGCCGCGCAGGCCCCGCCACCACAAACGCACGCGACGCGCTGGCGTTGCAATTAAATCCCACAGACCAATCCTGGTCCCGATGTCCGGCGTTTCTGCGGTCATTCCTTAAAGCGGTAGCCAACCCCATACAGCGTTTCAATGACGTCAAAATCGTCGTCAACCTGCTTGAATTTCTTGCGCAGCCTCTTGATGTGGCTGTCAATGGTGCGGTCATCGACATAGACCTGATCATCATAGGCCGCATCCATGAGCGCGTCACGGCTCTTTACGACACCAGGACGCTGGGCGAGAGCCTGAAGGATCAGGAATTCCGTCACTGTCAGCGTGACCGGCTTGTCGTCCCAGACGCAGCTATGGCGTTCCGGATCCAGTTTCAGCTTGCCGCGCTCAATGATGTTAGCAGGGTCTTCCGTCCCGAGACCGCCTTCCCGCGGCGCAGCACGGCGCAGAATCGCCTTGACCCTTTCGACAAGAAGACGTTGTGAAAACGGCTTATGAATGAAGTCGTCAGCTCCCATCTTCAGGCCGAACAACTCGTCGATTTCGTCATCCTTGGACGTCAGAAAGATGACGGGTATTTCGGTGTGCTGCCGCAAACGCCGCAACAGCTCCATTCCGTCCATTCGCGGCATTTTTATATCAAGAATGGCGAGCGAAGGCACTTCACCTAGAATGCCGTCAAGGGCGGAGACACCGTCGCTATAGACCTGGATCTTATAGCCTTCGGCCTCAAGCGCGATGCGCAGCGATGTTACGATATTACGGTCGTCGTCAACTAAAGCAATTGTGGGCATAGTTTTCCTTGGAACCTCGCCAATTCCCATCAGACAGAATTACAGTGATTTACGATGAGTTTTCGACGCGACTGCCACAACATCTTCCCAAAAATCATCCTAGATCACTATCAGGCTATTCAAAACTGAGTTATCATGACAATTCATAGCTCTTCCAAATCAGGCTTAATTGTGACAGAGGCGCGTAACTTAATCCGTGCAGCACGAATCGCAACGCTTGCGACGATAAATAGTGAAGACGGATATCCTTACGCTTCGCTCATTTCTGTGGCGTCCGCCATGGATGGCTCGCCTGTATTCCTGATTTCCGAGCTTGCAGTCCATACACGTAATATCAAAAACGATCCGCGGGTCTCCATTCTTTTTGCAGCTGACAGCAGCAGACACAAGGATCCGCTCAACGCCGGCCGGGTCAGCCTCATGGGCGCAGCCATCGCAACAAAGTCCGCAGAACCGCGCGAGCGCTTTCTAGCGCGCCATCCCGAAGCGGCGCTTTATGCCGATTTCGCCGATTTCAGCTTTTATGCAATGACGATTTCACATGCGCATTATGTCGGGGGCTTCGGGCGAATTTCCTCGCTCGACGCAACGGATATTCTCGTTGAAGAAAGCCAGGCGCGTCACTGGCAGGCAGAAGCTTCCCGGACCGTGCAAATCATCAACGGCAAGCATCAGGATGAACTTGCGCGCATCGCAGGTGATAACGCCAGAGCGGTTGCTTGCGACCCCGACGGTTTCGATATATCGGCCGGCAACCTCATTGAGCGGATCGCTTTTCGGGAACGGATTTCGTCAGCAGAGCACATCGCCGACGCACCGCGGCAAATTGAAACAGACCAGGACTCTTTTGATTAACCAGCCGGCGGAAAACATTTTCGGGGCTCATTTTTTTAAGATCCGCGTTAAGAACATGTCACGCATACTCTGGACAGAATTGCGTCGCAGGTGCATAGCTGCACACACACCATAGCACCTTTTTTCTTTTGGCCATGAACCTCTAGACTGCCCGGTGTGTTGCCGGCAGATGCGTGGTGTAAAAAGGAGTCTTTCGTGAATCACGTTCCTAGCGGCACGGACGCCGCCAGCCTGTCGAATTTTCTTTCCACGACATTAAAACCGCGGCATCGCAATCTGGGCAGTGCAGAGCTGTACGAGCATGCCATTACGCTGAAAGAGGGTCAGATCGCCTCATCGGGCGCTTTCGTCGCCCACACCGGCGTTCACACGGGCCGCTCCGCCGCAGATAAGTTCGTCGTCCGCGACGGCGACACCGAAAGCACCGTCTGGTGGGAAAAAAACAAGGAAATGTCCCGCGAGAATTTCGAGGTGCTGTTCAACGATTTTCTGGCGCATGGCGATGGGCTTGCTCTCTACATGCATGACCTCCATGCGGGCGCGGATCCGCATTATCGCTTGCAGACGCGCATTTACACCGAGCTTGCCTGGCACGGCGTCTTCATCCGCCACCTGCTGATCGAGCCGGAACAGGCGGAGCTGGAAAGCTTTTCTCCGGAATTCACGATCATCAACCTGCCGAGCTTCCGCGCAAATCCACAACGTCACGGATGCCGCACGGAAACCGTCATTGCCTGCGATTTCACGCGCAAGCTGGTCCTGATCGGCGGCACGTCCTATGCGGGCGAAACCAAGAAAGCCGTCTTTACCTATCTGAACTACGTCCTGCCCGAGCGCGGCGTCATGCCCATGCACTGCTCGGCGAGCGAAGAAAATGACGGCAGCAATCCGGCGATCTTTTTCGGCCTGTCCGGCACCGGCAAGACAACGCTGTCCAACGATCCGGCGCGCACGCTGATCGGCGATGACGAGCATGGCTGGTCGGATCGCGGCATCTACAATTTCGAGGGCGGCTGCTACGCCAAGACCATCAAGCTGACGGGAGCGGCCGAGCCGGAAATCTGGCGCGCCTCCAACAGCTGGGGCACGGTACTGGAAAATGTGATACTCGATCCGCAGACACGCAAGCCGGATTTTGACGATGGCTCGCTAACGGAAAACACCCGCGCGGCCTACTCACTCAGCGCGGTCGCCAATGCCAGCAAAACGGGCACGGCGGCTCATCCCCGCAATATCGTCATGCTGACGGCCGACGCATTTGGCGTGCTGCCGCCGATCGCCAAGCTGACGCCGTCACAGGCGATGTATCATTTCCTGTCGGGCTACACCGCGAAAGTCGCGGGAACGGAGAAAGGCGTGTCCGAACCGACGGCGACCTTTTCCACCTGCTTCGGCGCCCCCTTCATGCCGCGCCATCCCACGGCCTATGGCAACATGCTCCGTGAACTGATCGCAAATCATGGCGTCGATTGCTGGCTCATGAATACCGGCTGGACCGGCGGCAGGTATGGCGTTGGCCAGCGCATGCCTCTTCAGTTCACCCGTGCGCTGCTAAATTCGGTTCTCTCCGGCGAGTTGCGCAATGCCAGCTTCCGCCGTGACAAGGTTTTCGGCTTCGAGGTCCCGCTGGATGTGCAGGGAATACCGCCGCATCTGCTCGATCCGCGCAGGACGTGGGAGAACAGGCTGGAATTCGATATCCAGGCCCGCGATCTGGTTGCGATGTTCGCGGAGAACTTCAAGATGTTCGAGGCCGATGTCGATGCCGACGTGCTGAGCGCAGGTCCGGCCCTCGCAGCCGCATAGCAGACCGCGACCAAATTCAAATGTTGAGCAGCCCCGTCATTTCGGGGCTGTTCCATATTATCGGCGACGGATCTGGCGATACGCTTACTTTAAGCTGCCCGGATTCCGGATCGAGCGCTTCCGGACGCCAATCACTGCTACACAGCTATCTCCCCAAGACCGCCCTGATCCCGGCTATGCGGCAAGACCACCCCAATTAAATGATTATTCCATGCAATATCGGTAAAAAATGAAAATCGCACTCTTTTGACAATCCAAACAAGGTGTCATTGCGTATCTCATATAAGCGAATAACATCCGAATAAATATCGCCACAAAATAGCCACTCGATATTTTAGTAAAATACAGAATGAACAAAAATTTGCCCTCAAAGAAACAGAATCATCATCCATCAGCTCATTTGTACAAGTAAAATTACATCAAAAGAAAATACAAAATACAGGAGGTCAATATGAGTTCAGTCATACGTATCGGTCTTGGCGCAGCTCTTCTTCTGTCTAGCGTTCCAGCGGCAATAGCTGCTTCCGAAGAAACTCCCGTCTCCAATGAATATATTCAGGGCAGCGCCGAAGCAGCCGTAGAAACGCCTGAAGCAACCGTGCTGGAGGAGCGTATCGAAAACAACGTGACAGCAGCGAGCGTAACAATTGATACTCCTGCAGACATCACTCTTGCAGCTCCGCAATCCCGCAAGGCTTCTGTCAATCACGCAGGCCTGTGGTGCGATAATACCGACGCCTATGGGGGACATAGCCCCGATACGCTTTGGGGCATGCGGGCATTCTGGGATAATCAAGCGTCACGCGGCAACTAACAATATACCAACTGCTTGGCCGCACGCAGTCAACATCCATAATTGCGTGCGGCGGCTCAAATGCTCGGACGCCTCGGACTTTGATCGGATGCAGGACTACTGTTCTCTGGCCCACATGTGCAAGTCACCATCCCACCGCCAGCTTCATCAGACTGATCTTACAGCGAGACAAAGCCGGAAACGCCAAGACCCGCCTTCAGCTTGAATCTTACCGACTGACATATACCGTACAAAATTTCGTACGCAATCACCGCTGCCTGCCATGAGTGCGCATGGCGCGGCTCTCGATACTTCACGCTGACTAATAAACCAAAAAGCCACGACACCAACGGTGTATGTATATCGTTTCCTTGCTTTTCATTGCACCCCGCCCTGTTTGCGATCATAAAGCGTTGAACGAAATGGGGAAAAATTATGCAAGTCGTTCTTGCGCGTATTGACCAGCTCTTAAAGGCGTTTCTGGACTGGATTTCGCGCCGTCCAGGACTGTCAGCGGCGTTTCTGATCGCAATATGTCTCGCATTTTATCTGCCGGGATCCGCGTCCCTTCCGGTAACGGATCGCGACGAAGGACGCTTCACGCAAGCGACCAAGCAGATGCTGGAGACGGGCGATTTCATCGACATCCGCAATCAGGACGAGCCGCGCTACAAGAAACCCATAGGCATTTACTGGCTTCAGGCGGTTTCCGTCTCCATCTTTTCCCCGGATGAGCTGACGCAGATCTGGGCTTACCGCATTCCCTCGCTCATAGGCGTTATCGCCGCGGTCCTGCTGACATGGTGGGCGGCCCGCCCGATATTCGGACAACCGACGGCGCTTCTTGCAGCACTTCTGCTTGCCGGAGCCTTCACGCTGACGCTTGAAGCACGCATCGCCAAGTCGGATGGAGTACTCCTTGCCTTCACCACGCTCGCAATGGGGGCGCTGGCGAGGATCTACCTGTTCGACAAAAAACGGCAGGACATGGTGGCGATCGCCGCCCTCTTCTGGATCGCGCTCGGGCTCGGCATTCTGATCAAGGGGCCGATCGCTCCCATCCTCGCGGCGCTGACCGTCACAGCCATTATCATTTTCGACCGGAATCGAAGCTGGCTGAAAAACATGCACGCGGCATGGGGCATTCCCGTCATGCTGGTGATTACCCTGCCCTGGTTCATCAGCATCGGGGTGGTTTCCGACTGGGAATTCTATCGCCTCGCGCTCGGTGAGGATTTCTTTGAGAAGCTGCATAGCGGCAAGGAAAATCACTGGGGGCCACCCGGCGCCTATTTCATCGTCTTCTGGTGGAGCTTCTGGCCGGCGGCTCTTGTAACAACCGGCGGCGCGGCGCTGTGGCTGTGGCGCCGCAAGTTCACGCGCCGGACCTTGCTGCTCCTGTCATGGATCATCCCGTTCTGGATTGCGCTGGAAGTGACGCCAACCAAACTTCCGCATTATTCAATGGTCGTTTATCCGGCGATTGCAATGGCTGCGGCCTGGGTTCTCCGCGAGGCGACAATGGCGGGGCAAGTCGCCATGCGCACCTATCGACAGGCTGCCGCAATCTGGTTGTTTGTCGGGGCCTTGCAGCTTATTTTCCTGCTGTTTCTTCACATCTGGTTCCTGATCGCGCCATCCTTCTGGCTGCTCCCTGTTCTTGCGGTCATCGTCGCGCTCTCATTAGCGACCGTTCGCGCCTCATGGTTCGGCTACTTCCATGCAGGCATTGGCCTTGCGCTTGTCACCGCCTTCTTACTCTATCTGGCTGCGTTCAAGCTGGTCATGCCAGCGATCGATCCGATCTGGATAAGCCGTCAGACAGCGGAAGTCGTAAACGCATTGCGGCCTTGCATCTCCAGCCCTGTCGTTCTCACGCGCTATCGTGAGCCGAGCGCTGTGTTTCTGCTTGGTACGGACACGAGAATACTCAGCGCGGAAGAAGCCAACAAAGCGCTGAGCGCGGGCAGCGCGGACATCGCTTTGTTGGAAAAGAAGACCGCCGACAAGCTGCCGCTTGTTGATCCGACACCCCGCCCAATCGCCTGTATCGACGGATATAACGTCAATCAGGGCAAGCAACTGCGCCTGCAGCTCATGACCGCCCGCCCGGAGAGCGCATTCACCGCCTGCCAGGTTCCCGAGCGTTACCGGTGCAGGTAAATCAAAGCGGACCAAGCCGTTGAAACGATTAGAGCGCCGGACTGTTAGCCGGACCCAGCTGCGGCGCTCTATCTTTTTGTTTGACCATCGGATTTACCCAAAAACCGGCACCCACTTTTCGGTACGATGCTCTCTTTGCTGAAGCATCGGATTTGCCCGAAAACCGGCATCCACTTTTCGGTCCGATGCTCTAATCATCTTTGGCGAGGCTGGCGAAATAATCGACCAGTTGGCCAACCTCACCGGGTGAAAACACAAACTCCGGCATTTCTGCGTGACCGGTGACAATGCCCTCGGCCAGACTTTCGGCCAAACTCTCCGCGGGATAGCGCTGCGCAATCTCGCGAAATGGCGGCGCATCGGCAAGCGGGCTGTCGCCCGTTTTTGCGATTGCATGACATCTGGCGCAATGTTCTTGCACCAGTTCCATACCTGCGTGAGCCGGAACGGCGATCGTCATGGATGCAACGAAACTCAAAAGAACGCGGATGCCGGACATTGTCTTTACCTCATGCAAGGGAGCGTTCGGCTGCAGGAAAGCTGCAGGAAGGTCTTACGCATAGCGCTGCGCCAACCGGGCGACAAGCACTCTTGCGAATGGATTGAGCAGAATGGTAATGGCCGCCGCCGCCACGATAATTGCGAAAAGCGCTTCGGGGATCAGCTCAAGCCGAATCGCGGTCCCGCCGATCAGGATGGAAAATTCTCCAGCCATCGCCATAGAGATAGCCAGCTTGAGCCGATCGGCAAGCGGCGCACAGATCAAGATCCCCCCAAGAAATGCGCCCATTCCGCTCCCGGCCAGCACGATCGCCGTCGCAATCATTACAGCCGGCCATTCCTCGATGAAAATATGCGGATCGATCATCATGCCGAGCGAAACAAAGAAAGGGACTGCGACGGCATCGCGGAAGGGAACGAGGTCGTCGCCCGCCCGTCTTGCAAGCTCGGCCTGGTTGAGCGCAAGCCCGGACAGAAAGACGCCGACCGCAAATCCTGCGCCGAACAGAATATATGCTGCATATGCAATACATAAGGCGATCGTGAAAACGCCCAGCGCAAACATCTCACGGGACCGCAAACGCGCCACCGCGATCAGAAAGCCGGACAAAATCCGGCGCGCAAAGATGATCAACGCAAGAACGAACGCCCCCAGAACCACCATCTTTTCGCCAAGCATGGACCAGAACGCAAAACCCTCGCCGCGATCCGCCGCAAGCACCGTGAGTGTGATCATCACAAGCAGAGCCAGCGCAGACTGCAATGCCAGCCAGGTTGACGTTAACGCCTTGAACGGCGTCAACTCGTCCCCCGGCCGGAACATTGCCGAGAGCAGCAGGTAGGAACTCGAAAGCGAAAGCGTTACCCCGAGGATCAGCCCGCTGCGTGTATCGAAATCCAGAAGGAGCGCCGTGAGATAGCCGAGCGCAACCGTCAAGCCGGTCTGAACCGCCACTGCAGGAACGGCCGCCCATCGAAACAGCGCGCTTTGCGGCGGAGGAAAACGCAGCGCCAGCCCGAACATCACGAGCACAAGGCCGAAATCCGCCAGTTCGCGGATCAACGCCGGTTTCGCCGTGGCTCCGAGCATGTGAGGCCCGGCCACGATCCCGGCGGCGACATAGGCGAAAACAAGCGGAAATTTCAGCTTTTGCGCCAGATAGCCAAATATAAAAGCCACCGTCAGACCGCCGACCAGCATCGTCACAAGCGGGTCTGTTTCCATATCTGTCAGCCCCCATCGCCAATTGCGGCAGAAAATGAGCGTTAAATGGCGTAAAATCAAACACTAAGAAGGGCAGATATTGGCTGGCGTTTGAAAAGCGCTTTTGACAACGCCTGCGGCCCACGCTTATGTAAGCCGTTCGCTGAGCGATTTCGGCACGATCAAGGCAACGCTGCGAGCATTTTCAAGGAAATTACCGACGGCGCAATAGATGAAATTCTTCGAACTTTTCCTGCCGCAAAAAGATCTGCAACTGATCTGGCGCCTTATCCGGGATCATGGACGCAAGTTCGCGCCGCGTTACGCCGTCGCTTTCATTTTCATGTTTGTCGTCGCCGGCACGACCGCGCTCAGCGCCTGGCTGATGAAGGACGTCGTCAATCTGATTTTTGTGGATAAGGACGCGGATGCGCTCGTCTGGCTACCGGCTGTGGTGATCGCCATCTTCGTCGCCAAAGGCGCAGCCTCCTATTTCGAGCAGGTTATCCTGTCGCGCATCGGGAACCGCATGGTCGCGGACACGCAGCTTCGGATGTTCAATCATCTTCTCGGCCAAGATCTGACTTTCTTTCAGAAACTGCAATCCAGCGACCTGATAACCCGCATCACGATGAACGCTCAGGCAACCCGGCAAGCGGTCAATCTGGTCGCCACAAGTCTGGGACGCGATCTGGTCACTCTGATTGGCCTGATCTTCGTTATGGTGATGCAACAGCCGGTCAGGTGCCTCATATGCGCCCTTGGCGCCCCGGTCGGCATCCTGGTCCCGACACAGCTTGTCGGCCGCATCAGGAAGGTTGCAAAAAACGAAATCCACTCGCATGCCGCAATCGTCAAGACGATGCGCGAAACATCGCAAGGCATCCGCGTCGTCAAGGCGTTCACGCTCGAACCCAATATGCGCACGCGAATGGAGGGCGCGGTCCGCGCCGTCGAACGCCTGGCCAACAAGATGGTGTCTATCAATGCCGGCGTAAATCCGCTGGTCGACATGCTTGGCGGCTTTGCCGTGGCGGGCGTCATCTTCTATGCGGGTTACAGAACGTTGAATTACAATGATACGCCGGGCGCGTTCTTCTCATTTATCACCGCGCTGTTGATGGCTTACGAGCCCGCCCGGCGGCTCGCGAAACTTCAGGTCAGCCTCGGCAAGGCCTGCATCGGCGTTGGTCTGATGTATGAGCTGATCGACGCCAAATCCAAGATGGCCGACAAGCCGGACGCTGGAGCCCTTCGCGTCGCGCAGGGGCAGGTCGAATTCGACAAGGTCACCTTCGGATATGAACCAAAGACACCGATTCTCAAGGGGATCGACCTGACCATCGAGGCGGGAAAGACAACGGCGCTGGTTGGCCTTTCCGGCAGCGGCAAGACCACCATCATGAACATGATCATGCGTTTCTGGGATCCGGAAAGCGGTGCGATTACGATTGACGGTCAGGACATACGCGACGTGACGCTCGCCTCCCTGCGCCAGCAGATCTCGCTGGTTAGCCAGGATGTCTTCCTGTTCGAGGGCACCATCCGAGAAAACATCGCAGCCGGTATGGGCAATCCCAGCCCGGAAGCGATCCTGGAGGCGTCCAAGGCCGCATATGCCCATCACTTTATCGAAGGATTGCCGAACGGTTATGATACGCCGGTCGGCGAATTGGGCGAGCAGCTTTCAGGCGGCCAGAGACAGCGCATATCCATCGCGCGCGCCTTCCTGAAGAATGCGCCGATCATCCTGCTCGACGAACCGACCTCCGCGCTCGACAGCGAGTCCGAACAGGCGATACAGCGCGCACTGACGCAACTGACCGAGCGCCGGACGACGCTTGTCATCGCACATCGCCTCGCGACGGTGCTCAACGCCGACCAGATCCATGTGATCGAGGAAGGCAAACTGGCTGAAAGCGGTACGCATGCGCAGTTGCTGTCAATGGGCGGCCTGTATTCTCGCCTGTACGAAATTCAATATGCGCAAAAAGATCAGGAAGCCGTATAAACTTTAAGCTCCCTGTCTACAATTTTAAGTTGAATCCAGTTCCATCTTCCTGTTATGAAACTGGCAAGCAACCGGCGCCTGCCTTGCCGCGCAGGGGCCGGGATATTGCGGCAAACTTATATTGCAGGCCATTAATTTATGAAGATCGAAACGCTGGCGATCAAAGGCGTTTTGCTGATTGAGCCGAAGCGCATCTATATTGCAGGCGGATTTTACTGCGATAGTTACTGCTCCGAGCACCTT
>JAHQVI010000214.1 GCA_019634405.1 Hyphomicrobiales bacterium | reverse complement strand
GTCTGGCCGGTCTCGACCGGACGCCGCGGCTATACGACGCCGACCGGCTCATTCCGGCCATACAGCCTGCGCCGCCATCATCGCTCCAGAAAATATTACAATTCGCCGATGCCCTATTCGATCTTCTATCGCGGCGGATACGCCATTCACGGCACGAATGCCGTCAGCCGCCTTGGCCGAACGGCGTCTCATGGTTGCATCAGGCTGCATAAGCGGAATGCCCGTGAACTTTTCGACATGGTGAAATATTACGGCAAGCGGAGCACCCGCATTATCGTTCACCGTTAGCGGACCCCGCGCCTGAAGAACTCACGCTCCCGTCGGCGGGCTGGGAGCGGCGCAGCTCGGCGATGAAGTTACGAAGTTTGGGCCGCTCCGCCTCAATGAAGGGAAGCGGACGGCACAGATCGACGGCAGATATGCCGATCCTGCCCGTGAACGCGCCATTTATGACGCCTTCGCCCAGCCGGGTGGAGAGCTTTGCCGTCAATCCGTGACCAACGAGCTGCTGGATGACATCTTCGCCAAGCGCAACGCCACCGGTCAACGCGATATGGCCAAGTACCAGCCGCGCCAGCTTCAGCGACCCGAGCCCCCCCGGACGCCCGCCATACAGCGTTGCCAGCCGCCGCAGCATGGCAAGATTTTCGATCGCCACGAACACCACGTCGATGATGGCCGAAGGGCTGACCGCGGTAATCAGCGCGACCCGCCCGACAGAAGCCGAAATCATCCGCCGCGCTTCCCGGTCCAGCGGCTGCATCAGTTCGCGCTCACCCAGGATCAGCAGTTCACGCGCCTCCAGCACCTCTCGGCGGTGCCGCGCCATGTTCTTGATGCCGGATCGAACATCGCCGCGGGCCAAGAAAAGCGCTTCGAGCTGTCTCGTTGTCTGCTCCGCCTGCTTCTTGTCGCCAGCATCGAGCGCCATTTGAGCGCTCAGACGGATGGATGCAATGCGCGCCAGCCTGAAGAAACCGAGAAATTCGCGGAAAATGATCACGATCGCCGCCAGGCCCGCAATGCCCGCAAGCGTCACTGCAAGGTAACCCAGCCATCCGCTGCGCGCGAAAAGATCGGCGACGAAATTCGTGATCCAGATACTTATCCCGATCGAGAAAAGTCCGCCAAGCGCGCTCAGCAGAATCGTTCCCCATCCAACCCGCCGCAATCGCATGAGGCTGATCATCGCGCTGGACGAGCCGCGATCAGCGGCTGTCTCGCCGGAAGTGGCATCCTCTGCGCCCTCCCCCTCGGAGGGAAGTTCTTCCGCCGGCAGCATGCGGGAATCGCCGGGCTGGAAAATGCGCGGGCCGCGCGGCATTTGCGTCGTCATTCCAGCTTATCTCCCAGGAGAAACTGCAATGCGCGGTCCAGACGGATATGCGGGAGAACCGGAGCGGCTCCAAACCCTTCCGCAGTCATGATTGGCGGCTGGAAGCGCAAGAATTCGATACTGGCGTCCTCGATCGCTTTTGCCGCACCGCTTTCCGACAATTCGGAAAGCTCCGGCAGATCGCCCGGAAACAACGCAACTTCTTGACCATCCTCCAGCATGCGCCCGTCAAGCGTCTGGCCCGGCAGGGGAACTCCGGCGATGCACGGCATAGTCCGCCCAATATCCCGCGCTTCCATCTCTCTGGTGGCGCGCACGGCGGCAACTGCCGCAGCCTGTACTTCCGCGCCTGACATTTGCGCATGGATGCTGGCCTTGCGAACCAGCTCCGCCATAATCGCCTCAAGACGCTGGTGGCTCGTGTGGTGAATATGATCGGCCTTGGTCGCGGCAAACAGAATGCGGTCAATCTTTTTGCCAAGAATGAGCGAGAGCCAGCTATTCGGGCCGGGACGAAAGCAGGTCAGCACGGAGGCAAGGGCTTTCTCCAGATCGGCAATCGCTGCGCTGCCGGCATTCATAGTGCCCAGCGCATCGACAAGCACGATCTGCCGCTCCAGCCGGGAGAAATGATGAATGAAGAACGGCTTGACCACATGCGTCTTGTAAGCCTCGAAGCGGCGCGCCATCATCGCGTGAAATGATCCCTTGCGGCTTTCTGCGCCCGGCGCAAGATTGAGCGGCATGAAGGTCAGCGCGGGCGAATCCTTCAGATCGCCGGGCATCAGCAAGCGTCCCGGCGACAGGGCCGGAATCAGATGGCTTTCCATCCGGCATTTCCGCAGATAGCCCGAAAACAGCTCCGCGCCCGTGATCGCAAGGGCTTCGTCTTCATCAGCATCCGGATCGACGCTGCCAAGGAATGCGTGCCAGTCATTCGCCACTTGCAGCCTTTGCCGCATGTGGCTTAGCGCGAGCGACTCCGCCGACCAGCTTTCGTAACTCATCCGCAGCAGCGACAGATCCAGCAGCCACTCACCAGGGTAATCGGTAATATCGAGATGGAGCGCCGCCGTTCCGAACTGGCGGCGGATGAGGGCGGTCGGCTCAAATTCCAGCGTCAGGCGAAGCTGGCTGATGCGGTCGGTGCTTTCGGGCCAGCGCGGCGGTGAGCCGGTCAGCGTCTCAAGATGTTTTTCGTAAGGAAAGCGAGGAACGCTGTCATCGGGTTGCGGCTCCAGATAGGCCCGGATCAGCCGCCGTTGCGCCGCAGGCTGAAAAAAAGGCAAACGCCCGCCCGAGACAAGATTATGGACCAATGCAGTGATAAAAACAGTCTTGCCGGAGCGGGCAAGCCCCGTCACGCCGAGGCGGAGAGGGGGCGTAATGAGTTCAGAGGCATAATCTTCCGCCGAACGGATCAGGCCGGCAATGTCATCGAGGATCAAGCCGACCATCCCAAAGTGCGATTAATAACGCGGGGGCCTCGAAAAATACGCCGCTCCGTCATCATAAAAGTCATCATCCTCATAATATTCGGAATCATCGTCGTCATTATCTTCCAGGTCCGAATAATAGGCCGAATCTTCGTCCGCATACCGGCTATCTCTGGCGGCCCTGCGATTTCGCCAGCCAAACCGCCTGTCCCTGTCATCGTCATAACCATAGGGCTCGGCATAGTCGGGCTCAACGAATGTTTCTTGCTCGATGCGGCTTGCGGAACGCTGACCGGGAGACTCCCGCTCAAGCGGCTCAATGTCCTGCCCGGTCCGTGCTGTTTCGTCACGCGTTTCCCCGGTGGCCAGCGCATCGGAACCGGATGCAGGAGGCAGATAGCTAGGACGCTCATCCTCATTAGGAATGCCTGCAAGCTGATTGCGATCGCCGCCCAGCCGAACAAAATGCAGCCTGCTGGCCTTGCCGCTATCGGTATAGCCGGTAATCTTGCAGCCTTCGCCGGAATAGATCGGCGCTTGCCCTTGCAAGATCGCCTCGCCCTTCTTCCGGTCAAAGCTTCCCTCGACGAAATAGTCGATCGGGTTGCAGCCCTTGCGGAACAGCTTTGCGTAACCGGAAAGACGGCCATCGCCCTTTTCTTCGCCATCAAACAGGATCGTGCCGGTTGTTACGCCGGCAGGCTTGAGCGCTGAACGCGGCTCCTCATAGATGAAGCGGCGCTTCTTTCCGTTTTCGATAAGCTTCATAGTGGAATTATTGTGATCCCATTCTGCGCCTACCGCCTGAGCCGGAAGCGCAATTATCGAAAAAGCGGTGAATACGACACCGGCAAAGACGACATTATGAAAACCACGCATAAACCGATCTCCTTTAACATTCGATCGACGACCTCTTCAGGCTAGCCACAACGGATATTTACATTCGGTTAACAAGTAAGCCATCATGGCTCTGCCTGGACGTCTCGTTTATGATCTACTTACCCTGCCATGGACAGGATGCACAAACGGATGGTTACGTCCCATCGTAGTGCCGGATCTATAACAGATTTCTGTGGCCAAAAATACGTCGCCAACAATGTACAGCGTCTGAGTACGCTGACCATCCCCTAATTCAGGGCCGAATATTATGATGAACAAAGTGTAAACAGAAAATAGCGAAAATTATTCTAGGGTTAGCCGGTTTTGTTTACCTAATGATAATCCTTCATGGTTCAGATTGAGCCATTGGTTCAGTTTTGCTCGTGTGAGGAGGTATAAGATGAGGTTTCTTGACGCATTTCTGGCGACGTCCGGCTTGCGCCAACTTGCCGTTGTGGCATCATCAAACGTACCCGATGCTTTCCACGAAACGGAACCGGAGCTTGATTTCCCTTGGGAAACCGAATCCGTTGAAGACGATCTGGTCGAGCCGACGCCTGTGCCGACACCGCCCGCTCCGACTCCGGCGCCAGCGCCAGCGCAGTCGTTCCTTGTTTGTGAACAGACCGGGACAACCGTTCGGGGCGAACCGATTTTCAGCCGGCCGGTTACCTCCTATGAAGACGATCTGGCGCTCAGCGAAGACGGCTATGTGGTTAACGACGCCGGACAGTTCCTGCTCGGTATCCCGCTCGACAGCAAGGGCAGAGCTGCATCTGTGACGCCGCAGGTCATGCGTCTGGAGATGGGCGGCCTGCCAACGATTGGCACCAGCCGCATAGGCTACCGCGCCAATCTCCCCTGTTACCCAATGACCGCGCATGCCGATTTCGACATTGACGGCAGCGAGCTTCTCGACACGATTAATTTTACGCGTGATCCGTCGGCGCATGGCTCCGGCGCGGTTCTTGGCGACGACCGGCTGAAATTCCTCGACCGGTCGCTGGCAGGCGGAACGATCGACATTATTGCGCCTGACGGCGGCAAGCTGAAACTTGTCATGCGCTGGGCGAAGATGACATCATTACGCAGCGCGGGCCGCGATAGCTGGAATCTTTTCTACCGGGTCCGAAAGGACGCCCGCAGCGGCGAAGCCGCATGGAAGAACATCGGCCACCGCTTCGTTTTCGGCAGCGATGGCCGTCTTGAAGACGATAGTCTTGTCGTTCCGATGATGGACATGACGATTGACGGTGTGAGAATCGGCAATCTCTCACTGATCTTCGGCCCGGGCGGGTTAACCCAGTTCGCCGACCGCAGCGGTCTTGTTAAGACGCTGGAGACTGACACGGATGGATCGATCGGCGGCGCATTCACAGGACTGTCCTTGTCTGGACGCGGGCGGCTGTTCACTCACTATGCCAATGGCGAGATGAT
>JAHQVI010000213.1 GCA_019634405.1 Hyphomicrobiales bacterium | reverse complement strand
CGGCGCGCGGATGGTGACCTACGACGGCGGTAATCCGGCCGTTCTTGCCGCTGCCAGCGGCGAGGTGGCTGCAACGACCCAGCTTGCGGTCGAGCAGACGGAAATGATCAAGGCGGGCAAGCTGCGCGCACTGGCCGTGCTCTCTGACCAGCCTCTTGTGGTTGCAGGCATCGACGATATTCCGCCGATTACCAATTGGCTGCCGGACATGCCGATCGTGCCCGACTATTTTGGCGTGTTCATACCGGCCGGTGCGCCGCAGGAGGTTTACGACACGGTTGACAAGGTCTGGCAGGACAAAGTGATGACCGCGGATTCGCTCAAGAGTTACGCCACCGAGCGCGGCGCGGTCTTCGCTCCATCCTACGGCAAGGAAGCCCGCGAGAAGGCCATGCCGGTCGTGATTGCGGAAGCATGCGCCCGCGTCACCCGCGGTGAAGCTGTGCTGGATCCGTCAAAGATCGGGATCGACTGCCCGAAAGAATAGCTGTCTTTCGGCCACGCGCCATGTGCGGGCAATATCGCGCATGGCGCGCAGTCCGGGGCGAGCGTCCTCCGGATGGGCGTTTGCGCCGAACTTGCAGGGAAAACCATGCGATTTGAGTCCCCCGGAGCCGACCGTATCGCCTCGCTTGTCTTTTTTGCGCTCGGCGCCGCGATGACCTATGGCGGCTATGCAATGGACCGCCTCGAAATCCGGCAGATCCATCCCGCCAGCATTCCAGGCCTCGTGCCGATCATCCTCGGTGTTGCGCTGATGGTATGCGCCGTGCTTTTGGCGCTGCAGGCTGGCAATGACGCCGAGCAGACGGACGGCCCGCCGGATGTTTCGTGGACGGATCTGTTCTGCGCTCTGGCATTTTGCTGCGTCTATGCGGCGGCTATGGTCGGACAAATGCCGTTTGGCGTTGCAACCGCTCTGTTCGTGACAGCCTTTTCCGGCTGGTTCCTGTGGCCCGAGGCAGGCGCGAGCGCGTCCGTTCGCATTCGCGTTGCGGTTGGCGTGATCCTGTTCGGCATTGCCGTATCGGCTGCAATATCTGTGCTGTTTCGCTACGCGTTTCTGGTGAGGCTGCCATAATGGAGGGATTGCAGTCTTTCGCTATCGCGCTCGCAGCGCTTCTGACGCCGATGGCCATCTTCCATGTCATGTGGTCGACCTTGCTCGGCATTTTTGTCGGAAGTCTGCCCGGCCTCACGGCGACGATGGGCGTTGCGCTGCTGACGACTCTCACCTACACGCTTGAGCGGGATTTTGCGATCCTCGTGCTGATCTGCATGTATGTTGGCGCTATCTATGGCGGCTCGCGCAGCGCGATCCTTCTGAACATTCCGGGCACGCCGGCCAGCGCTGCGACTTCGCTCGACGGCTTTCCGCTGGCGCAGCGCGGCGAGGCCGGCTATGCGATGGCGCTTGCCACGGCTGGTTCCGCGCTCGGCACGGTGGTCGGCATCCTTCTGCTTGTCATGCTCGCGCCGCCGCTCGCCGATATCGCGCTTGAGTTCGGTTCGTTCGAATTTTTCTGGCTGGCGGTGTTCGGTATTGTGATTTCGGGTCAGCTCACTGGCGGCGTCAGTCCTCTGCGTGGCTATATTGCAGGGATTCTTGGGCTTATGGTCGCTATGATCGGTTCCGACGGCATCCATGCCCATGTGCGCTTCAATCTGGGCTGGTCCGATCTGAATGGCGGCATTGGGTTGATTCCCGCGATGGTCGGCGCATTCGGATTTGCCGAGGTGCTCACCGTAATGTGGCGGCGCCGGGCCGTCATGGTTGACGGCGAAACACCGAAAGCGGCGCATAATCGCACATTACCGCGCTTTGCCGACCTGTGGCGCTACAAGTTTACCATCGGGCGGTCCGGTGTGATCGGAACATTTGTCGGGATCATTCCCGGGGTCGGTGAGGATATCGGCGCATGGGCCTCTTATGCCGCCGCGAAGCGAATCAGCCCGGAGCGTCACCAGTTCGGGAAAGGATCGAAGGAAGGGCTGACCGCCGCCGAGACGGGGAACAGCGCCGTTGTTCCGGGCGCTTTGATCCCCGCGCTGACGCTGGCCGTGCCCGGGTCGGCTCCGGCCGCCGTGCTGATTGCCGCGCTGTTCATTCACGGCATACGCCCCGGTCCCATGATCATGATCGAGCAGCCCGATTTCATCTATTCCATCGCGGCCATGCTGCTGCTTGCAACGATCATGATCGCCATATACGGCCTGTCGCTCACCCGGCTGTTCATTCAGGTGCTCCGCATACCGCGCGAATTGCTGATGCCGGTGGTGTTTGTGCTTTGCGTCATCGGTCCCTACGCCCTGACGCAACGCCTGTTCGATGTCTGGGTTATGGCGTTCTTCGGCGTTGTCGGTTTTGTCCTCCGGCAGATGAATTTTCCCATGGCCCCGCTGGTGCTCGGAATTATTCTGGGTGATCTGCTCGACAAGAGCCTGCGCCGCGGTCTGACGCTGAGCGACGGCGATCTCTCGCCGTTCTTCACCCGGCCGATCTCGGCGGCGTTCGTCCTGATCATCCTTGTTACAATTCTCGCAGGCGTCGCGCCGGTGCGCCGGGCTGTCGCCAGCGTCGGCATGCGCAACAGTTAGTCCTGGTGGAGGGTGCATATGATCAAGCTGTCGCTCGGCAATGACGCCAACCGCAAGGCGGCGGGGCAAGACGCTGATGATCCTGCATGCGCTGCCCGGGGCTGACAGGACTGGCGAGTTGAAAGAGGGATTGAATAATAACTAACTGGTTAAATACCTAAAGGGAAGTTTAGATCGAGCCCCTCATGCAAGCACATGGCACAGCACAGGCAGCCGGACTTAAGGTCACCAGCGTTGAACTCTTCAACCGCGATGTGGCGTTGCGCCTGCCATTTCGTTTTGGCGTCATAACGCTGACAGAAGCGCCTCAAGCGTTTGTCCGTGTTCGGATCAGGCTGGATGATGGAACCGAAGCGGCCGGAACGACCACTCAGACGGAGCGCGTTGGCGATGGTCTGCCGGAAACGCTGGAAGAGGCCATTGGCGATTTTGGCCTACGCTATTTCAGGCTGAAGCTGCGCGGCGGCCTTGCGGCCGACATCAAGAGGCTGAGGGCTATTGCGGCGGTTCTCGACAGATGCATTGGCGATGACCAAATCACATTGGATGGCAATGAACAGTATACCGATGTTGCCGCCGTCCTTCTTCTGCCGGACGCGATCGAAATATATCCCGCGCTTGCGCGTTTGCGCGCTTCAACACTTGTCATCGAACAGCCGGTTCATCGCACTTCGGCGCTCACGCATGATGTTGCCGAAATTTCGTCGCGTCTTCCCGTGATTATCGACGAGTCCGACGCCGAGCTCAGCGGTTTCCTGCAAGCGCGCAATACGGGCTATGACGGCGTTTCCACCAAGGTCTGCAAAGGGGTCTATAAAACACTCCTGAATGCGGCCTGCCGTAAGGCGTGGAACGAGGATGAAACCCGCCAGCGATATTTCATACCGGCGGAAGATCTCACCTGCCAGGCCTGGCTCGGGGTTCAGCAGGATCCGGCGCTCGTGTCTTCCCTCGGGACTAGCCATGTCGAACGCAATGGCCACCATTACGTCAATGGCATGGCGGGCGCTTCATCGGATGAACGGGCGGAATTTTTTCATATGCATTCCGATCTTTATGGCGTGCGGAACGGGCGCGTATCACTCGCGGTCAAGGATGGCTCCATAGAAATTGGTTCTTTGGGCTGCGCCTGCTTCGCCGCGGCCGCTGAACCCGGCTGGAGCGCCATGTGGGAAACGGATCAGGGCCAGACAAGCAATCAGTAAACAGATGAAAACGGGTATAACCCGCAAGACCGGACGAAAGGACGATAGGAATGGCAGATCAACGTATCGGCGTCATCATGCATGGCGTGACTGGACGCATGGGCATGAACCAGCACCTGATCCGGTCAATCCTGGCTATCCGTGCGCAGGGCGGCGTCACCTTGTCGAATGGCGACCGCGTCATTCCCGACCCGATCCTTGTCGGCCGCGATGCGGACAGGATCGCGCGCTTGGCCAAGGCGCTTGGCGTCGAGCGGTGGACTGTCGATCTTGATGAGGCGCTGACCAATTCTGAAGACACGATTTTCTTTGACGCCGCTTCAACCCAGTTGCGTCCGAGCCTTGTGAAGAAAGCGATCGCTGCCGGTAAGGCGGTCTATTGCGAAAAACCGGTTGCGGAGTCGCTGGATGAAGCGATGGAGGTTGTCCGTCTGGCAAAAGCGTCCGGGCTTGCGAACGGCATCGTGCATGACAAGCTGTCTCTCCCCGGACTAATGAAACTGAAGATGCTGCGCGATTCCGGCTATTTCGGGCGCATTCTGTCCGTGAAGGGAGATTTCGGCTATTGGGTCTTTGAAGGGGGCTGGCAATCAGCGCAGCGTCCGAGCTGGAACTACCGCAAGGCCGATGGCGGCGGCATCATCATCGACATGCTCTGTCACTGGCGTTACGTGCTGGACAATGTGGTCGCGCCGGTCAAGGCGGTGAGTTGTATGGGCGCGGTGCATATACCGGAGCGTTTTGATGAAAAAGGGCAGCCCTATGCGGCGGACGCGGATGATGCGGCCTATGCGACATTCGAGCTGGAAGGTGGTGTCATTGCGCAGATGAACAGTTCATGGTGCACGCGTGTGCGCCGCGACGATCTCGTGACTTTCCAGATCGATGGCTCGCATGGTTCAGCGGTTGCCGGACTGCATCGCTGCTACACACAGCATCGCGTCAATACGCCGAAACCTGTCTGGAATCCCGACGAGCCGCAAAGGATGAACTTCTTTGATGATTGGGAAGAGGTTCCGAATAATCGTACCTATGAAAATGGCTTCAAAATTCAGTGGGAGGACTTTATTCGTCATGTCGTCGAAGGCGCTCCCTTCAAATATACGCTGTTTGAAGGTGCGAAAGGCGTGCAGCTCGCCGAACTTGGTCTGAAAAGCTGGGCCGAGCGGCGCTGGCTCGATGTTCCGGCGCTGGAGGTTTGAGAGATGACGCAGATTACGCTTCCCAAAGCTGACGGCGGTCTGGAGCGTTATAGGCTTGGTGCGCCGAAACATTTCGATACCGGGGATGCGTTAAGCGATTTGCCCCGCATCGCCTATGCCGCCGCGCATGTGGTTGCGGATCCGCTGGCTGACAATGATCCCTGGATCGATTGTGCGATCGATTGGGACGCCACGCTCGCCTATCGCCATCATCTTTGGGGGCTGGGCTTCGGGGTAGCTGAGGCGATGGACACGGCGCAGCGCGGCATGGGGCTGGACTGGCCAACTTCGCTGGAGCTGATCGGCCGCTCCGTCGCCGCCGCCTCCGGTTTCAGCGGCAAGGCGCTGATCGCTTCGGGCGCGGGCACGGATCATCTGCAACCCCGGCCGGATCTCACCATTGACGATGTAATTGCCGCCTATGAGGAGCAGTGCTCCGCCGTTGAAGCCGCCGGGGGACGCATCATCCTGATGGCGAGCCGCGCATTGGCGGCCTGCGCGAAAGGGCCGGAGGATTATTTGCAGGTGTATAACCGCGTCGTCAGCCAGACGCGGGAGCCGGTTATCATCCACTGGCTTGGCGGGATGTTCGATCCCGCGCTTGGCAATTATTGGGGGTATACGGATCATTTTAGGGCGATGGATGTCTGCCTCGAAATGCTGAGAGAGAACGCCGCAAAAATCGACGGCATCAAGGTCTCGCTGCTCGACGATAAAAAAGAGATCGTCATGCGCCGCCGCCTTCCCGGCGGCGTGCTGATGTATACGGGCGACGATTTCAACTATCCCGATCTGATTGCGGGCGACGCGCGAGGTTATTCCCACGCGCTGCTGGGCATATTTGATGCGGTTGCGCCGGCGGCCAGCGCTGCGCTTAAGGCGTTTGCCGGTAACGACATGGAGGCGTATTCAGAACTTCTTGCGCCGACCGTGCCGCTTTCGCGTCATATCTTCAAGGCACCCACGCGCTTCTACAAGACCGGCATTGTCTTCATGGCCTATCTCAACGGGCATCAGGCGCACTTCACGATGGTCGGCGGGCAGCAAGGCGCGCGCTCGGCTTTGCATCTGGGCGAACTTGTACGCCTGGCGGACAAGGCGGGATTGCTCAACAATCCGGAGCGGGCGGCGAAACGCGCAGCAGCCGTGTTGGCGACTTGTGGCGTAGAAGGCTAACGCATGGCCGATCCTCGCAAAACATCGCTGAATACTGCAACGGTCCGACAGCAATGGAGTCTGGAACAATGCATCGAGGGCTGTGCGCGGCACAGCTTTGCAGCTATTGCGCCGTGGCGAGACATGTTGGCGGAGATGGGCGTTGAACGCGCCGCCAGACATATCCGTGACGCCGGATTATCTGTCTCCGGATTATGCCGTGGCGGCATGTTCACGGCGAGCGACGCGGCCGGTCTCAGGAAAGCGCGGGACGACAATCGCCGGGCGATAGACGAAGCCCTCGCGATCGGCGCGGATTGCCTTGTTCTGGTCGTTGGCGGCGTGCCAGGCGGTTCAAGAGATATTGCTGCAGGTTGGACCCAGGTCGAGAACGGGATTGCCGCCATGCTCGAATATTCGAGACAGGTTGGAATGCCCCTCGCGATCGAGCCGCTGCATCCGATGTATGCCGCCGATCGCGCCTGCGTCAATACAATGCGGCATGCGAACGATCTGTGCGACCGGCTGGGTGAAGGCGTCGGCATCGCGATCGACGTCTATCATGTCTGGTGGGACCCGGAGCTTTTCGCACAGATCAGGCGGGCCGGAAAAAAACGCATATTGGCTTTTCATGTTTGCGACTGGCTGGTTCCGACTCGCGATCTGCTGCTTGATCGCGGGATGATGGGCGATGGCGTTGTTGACATTCCCGCAATCCGGGCGGCCGTCGAAGCGGAGGGGTTCGACGGTCTGTACGAGGTTGAAATCTTCTCTGCGCAAAATTGGTGGCAGCGCGATCCTGATGAGGTCATGCAGACAGTGCTTGAGCGGATGATAACATCCGTGTAGATACTATAATGATCTGCAAACCGAGGCTTTGGCCCCGAGTGCGTCCAGCCTTCGCCGCTGTTCGTGCATCTCCAGAAAGACGCGGTAATCGATATCGAAGCGCGTTTTCGCCCGCCGGTTGCATTCGCGCTTTCGCCCCCCTTGCTCCATCGCCATTGCGGCGTCGGTCAGGCTCGAATAGAAGCCAGCCGCAGTCGCGGCGACCATCCCGGTGCCTAGCAGCACGGCGTCTTTCGCAGCGGGCTCGATAACCGTGCAGCCGGCGGCGTCCGCATAAAGCTCCATCAAGAGCGGGTTCTTCACATGGCCGCCGGTCACATGCAATGTGTCGATGCCATAGCCCTGCGCATTGAGCGTTTGAAGTATGTGCCGGACGCCCAGCGCGATACTGACAGCAGTGCGCCAATAGAGACGGCACAGGCTGTCGAAGGACGCATCTAACGTCAGCCCACTGATGACACCGATGGCGTTAGGGTCGGCGAGCGGGGAGCGGTTGCCGTGAAAGTCAGGCAGGACATGGAGCCGCCGTGCAAGATTCAGCCCTTCAGCTTCACGCAGTTCCATAACCCGTTTTGCGATTTTCGCATGCATGGGGGCATTGGGCTTGCCTCCGGCGCCATGCCAGCGAATAATATGATCCAGCAAGGCGCCCGTGGCGGACTGACCGCCCTCATTCAGCCAGCAACCGGGCAAAACCACGCCGTAATGGGGGCCCCAGACGCCGGGCGTGGGGTGTGCTTCGGCGGAGAGCGCCATGATGCAGCTTGATGTGCCCGCAATCAGGGCCAGATGCCGGTTTAAATCTTGTGGATTACCCGCAAATGCTCCCAGCACGCCAAGTGCGCCCGCATGGCCGTCGATCAGACCGGCGCCGACATGGCAGTTCGCCGACAGGCCCAGTTGCTCAGCGGCGTCCGGCGTCAGCAGCCCCAGATTCTCCCCGATAGGGCTTGCGCGCTCGGGCAGCCCGCCGCGCTCGACCATGTCCGGTATGCCGATCCGGCCGAAGAAATCATGCTGCCAGGCGTGTCCCTCATGTCCGAGATAGGTCCATTTGCTTGTCAACGTGCATTGCGAGCGCGCCGTCGAGCCGGACGCTTTCCAGGTCAGGAAATCTGCAAGATCGAAGAAATATCCGGCGTTTTCCCAACTTTCCGGCAGGTTCCGGCACAACCACATCAGCTTGGGCGTTTCCATTTCCGGAGACATAACGCCGCCAATGAAATCAAGCACGCGATGGCCGGTCGCGGTGCATTCTTCGGCTTCGGCAAGCGCGCGGTGATCGAGCCAGACAATAGTGTCCCAGCGGTTCTCGCCTGAGAGCGAGACGCTTAGCGGCAATCCTTTGCGGTCGCGGAGGACGAGCGAGCAGGTCGCGTCGAAACTGATCCCCGCGACGCAGCCGCCGCTCGCGCCCGACGCCCCAACCGCATCGCGGACCGAGGCGCAAACGGCGTCCCAGATCTGCTCGGAATTGTATTCAGCGTGATTGGCTGCCGGCTGGTTCATCGTGATCGGATGTTCAGCCCGGCCCAAAAGTTTCCCCTGCCGATCAAGCACGCCTGCGCGCGCGCTTGTCGTGCCCACATCGACACCAATAACGAGGTCACCCATGCAGCACCATATTACTGACCGACACGTGCAATCAGGCCCGGTAGCGCCGCCATATCGTCAAACGTCAGTGATGGCTTCAGATCTTCGAGCGTTTGACGATGCTCCGCCGATTGCGCGTGACTTCCTCCCAGAAAACCAAAGACCCGCATCCCGGCGCGCATTGCCGCTTCGACGCCCGCCGGGCTGTCTTCGATAACAATACACCGGCCGGGATCGACTTGCATCTGTTGTGCGGCAAGAAGGAAGAGATCCGGCGCAGGTTTTCCATTTTTGACCATCGAGGCGCTGAAAATGCGGTTGTCGAAAAAGGGTAGGAGGCCGGTTAGGGACAGGGATAGTTCGATACGTTCCGGCTGGCTGGATGAGGCGACGCAGCACTGCAGTTCAATGTTGTCCAGCGCGTTGGCGATGCCTGGAATGGGCTGTAACTCTTCCTCGAACAGAGCGTAGAGCCGCTTTCGCATCGTCTCCAGCGCATCGTCGGTGACGTCGATACGATATTCACGCCGAAGGGTTTCGGTGACGCTGGCAAGACTCTTGCCAAGAAAACGCTCATATCCTTGCGCCGGATCGATGATGGTTCCGGCGTCAGCGATCGTCTCAAGCAGCACCTGCATCGATAGCGGCTCGCTGTCTACAAGCACGCCATCGCAATCAAAGATGATAAGCTCCATGGTTTGCATTGCGACGGATGTGCCCATCTGAACCGCTCTCGGGCTATTACCAGCAACAGTAACCGCCATCGGCAAGTACGATGGAGCCGGTCATCAGGCTTGACGCGTCGGAGGCGAGGAAATGCACCACGGATGCGATTTCATCCGGCTGACCGACGCGGCCCATCGGGGTCATCTCCAGCCAGGTCTTGTACATTTCCGGGCTTTCCTTGATGCCAAAAGACGTCAGCGGCGTTTCGATATAGGTGGGGGCAACGGCGTTGACGCGGACGCCGCGCCCGCCCCATTCGGCCGCAAGCGAACGCGTCAGTTGATGCACCGCAGCTTTCGAGGCGTTGTAGAAACTTTGCGGCTGCGGCTTGTTCACAATGAAGCCCGACATCGAGCCGACATTGATGATCGAGCCACCGCCCTGTTTCAGCATCTGCCGCCCGAAAGCCCGGCAACACCAGAACAGCCCGTCGACATTGACGTCCATGTGAAAGCGCCAGTGATCATCGGTCGTCTCTTCGGCGGGGACGTCGCTGACCGCAACGCCTGCATTGTTGACCAGAATGTCGACCCGGCCATGATCGCGGATGACGGCGCGCTCCGTGCTGTCGACATCGGCCGATTTCGTGACATCCAGCTTGACGCCATATGCGTCGATGCCGAGCTTGCGCAAATCCTCGACGCTGTTTTCCACACGATCCGCTTGCAGTTCCGCGATGACGACTTTTGCGCCGGCCTCGCCAAGTGCCTGTGCACTCGCCGCTCCGATACCCTGACCGCCTCCGGTCACAACTGCAACGCGTCCATCGAGTTTGAGCTTTTCCAGATACATTGTTCTTGCGCCTTTCAACTCATCCAATTTCCGCCATCGACATTGTAGGTCTGGGCAACGACGTAATCGCTCTCCCGGCTCGCCAGGAAGATCGCCATGCCCGTGAGGTCTTCAGGACGGCCCATGCGCCCATAGGGGACGGCATTGCCCACGAGCCGTTTTTTCTCGCCTACGGGACGATTTTCATATTTGGCGAAAAGGGCGTCTACGCCGTCCCAATGTGCGCCATCGACAACGCCCGGCGCAATGGCGTTGACGTTTATGCCGTGCTTGATCAGGTTGAGCCCGGCGGATTGCGTAAGACTGATGATTGCCGCCTTGGTCGCGCAATAGACGCCAACCAGGGGTTCGCCGCGCCGTCCGGCCTGACTGGCCATGTTGATAATCTTGCCGGCACTGCCGCGGGCGATCATGGATCGCGCCGCAGCCTGGAGGCAGAATAGTGTGCCAGCGACATTGATCGAGAAAAGCCGGTCATAGCTCTCGCGCGTGATCTGCGTGATGGGCGCAAGGTCGAAAAGCGCGGCGTTGTTGACAAGAATGTCGATGCCCCCGGCCCGCGCCTCCACTGCGGCGGTCGCTGCGTCGATCGAGCTTTGATCCGTCACATCGAGATGGATGGCGTAGCTGTCGCCACCAATGCGCGCCGCCGTTTCGCTGGCGCCGGGAAAGTCGATATCGGCGATGGCGACGGTCGCTCCCTCCGCGGCATAGGCCTGGGCGAAAGCTGCACCGATACCGCGGGCTGCGCCGGTAATCATGGCGGATTTGCCTTCGAGCCGCCCGCTCATAGCGCGGCGCCTTCTTCGCTGAAGCGGTGAAGCTTGCCAGCGTCCGGTGTCAGATAGATCGTATCGCCATGTTTGAGGCCAATCTCGCCATTGGCGCGGGCGGTAAGCTGTCCGATGCCCTCGGCGCGGATATAGATGAAGGTATCGGAGCCCAGATGTTCGGCAATGCCGACCGTGCCTTTCCACTCCCCGCTATCGGGCGACAGGTTGATATGCTCGGGACGTATGCCGACGGTTGCCGCGCCATGTTCCTTCGCCGGTGCGCCGTCAATCAGGTTCATGCGAGGAGAACCGATAAATCCGGCGACGAACAGATTGGCCGGGTTGCGATAAAGCTCCAGCGGGGACCCGACCTGTTCGATGCGCCCGCCATTGAGCACGACGATGCGGTCGGCCATCGTCATGGCTTCCACCTGGTCGTGCGTTACATAGATCATCGTCGTGCGCAGTTGCTGATGCAGTTCGCTGATTTCCAGCCGCATATTGACCCGAAGCGCCGCATCGAGATTGGAGAGGGGTTCGTCGAAAAGAAAGGCTTTCGGCTCACGGACAATGGCCCGGCCAATGGCGACGCGCTGGCGCTGGCCGCCCGAGAGCTGGCGCGGCTTGCGGTCGAGATAGTCGGTGAGATTGAGCACCTGTGCAGCGTCCTCGACCTTCCGTTTGATTGTCTCCTTGTCCATGCCCGCCATCTTGAGGGGAAAGGCGATATTCCCGCGGACGCTCATATGCGGGTAGAGCGCATAGGACTGGAAAACCATCGAAAGGCCGCGCTTGGCGGGGGCTTCACCTGTTACGTCAACGCCGTCAATTGAGATCGTCCCGCCACTGACGTCTTCGAGCCCTGCGATCAGGCGCAGGAGCGTGGATTTTCCGCAGCCCGACGGCCCGACAAAAACGACGAATTCTCCGTCACCGATTTCGAGATCCAGATTTGGGATAACGGCATGTCCACTGAATTCCTTCTTAACATTCTTCAGGCTGATGCTTCCCATTATGCGTTCTCCCACACACTGGTTTACTTGACCGCGCCGAATGTCAGTCCACGTACGAGCTGCTTCTGCGAGAACCAGCCGAGGACCAGGATTGGGGCGATGGCAAGTGTCGATGCTGCGGATAGCTTGGCCCAGAACAAACCTTCAGGGCTGGAATATGATGCGATGAATGCTGTCAGCGGCGCGGCGTCGGCGGCCGTCAGATTCAACGTCCAGAACGCCTCGTTCCATGCCAGGATCACATTGAGCAGGAGCGTGGAGGCAATGCCGGGGATCGCCATCGGGATCAGCACATGGATGATTTCCTTGCGAAGCGACGCCCCGTCCATACGCGCCGCCTCAAGAATGTCCGACGGGATATCCTTGAAATAGGTGAACAACATCCAGACGATGATCGGCAGGTTGATCATGGTCAGGACGATGATCAGGCCGATCTGCGTATCGAGCAGGCCACCATCGCGATAGATCAGATAGATCGGCACCAGCACACCGACCGGCGGCAGCATTTTGGTGGAGAGCATCCACATCAGGATGTCCTTGGTTCGCTTTGTCGGCGAGAAAGCCATGGCCCAGGCGGCGGGAATGGCGATCAGCAGGCCGATGAAGGTCGATCCGAAGGAAATGATGATCGAATTCATGACATGCTTGAAATAGTCCGACCGGACCTGCACTTCGGCGTAATTTTCCAGCGTCCAGTCGAACAAGACGAAGGACGGCGGAGACGCGATCGCCTCGCCTTCGGTCTTGAAGCTGGTCAGGATCGTCCACAGGATCGGGAAGAAGATCAACAGGCCCACTGTCCAGCCGATCACCGTGTAGACCAGTTTTTGTTTCGTTGAGACCGCGCGCGCCATGAGCTAAGCCTCCAGATTCTTGCCGATCATCCTGATCAGGAAGATCGCAACGATGTTAGCGAGGATCACAGCGATAATGCCGCCCGCCGATGCTCCGCCTACGTCGAATTGCAGGAGCGCCTGTGTATAGATCAGATAGGTGATGTTGGTGCTGGCGTTTCCCGGCCCTCCGGATGTCGTTACGAGAATTTCGGCGAAAACGCTCAGGAGAAAGATGGTTTCGATCAGGATGACGACCGTGATTGCGCGGGCCAGATGCGGGATGACAATGTAGATCAGCCGCGAAAATACGCCCGCCCCGTCCATTTCCGCCGCCTCGCGCTGTTCCTCATCGAGCGATTGCAGGGCCGTCAGCAGAATGAGCGTTGCAAAGGGCAGCCATCCCCAGGCGACGATGAAGATGATCGAGAGCAGCGGCGCCGAGGCAAGCCAGTCTATGGGCTGCAATCCAAAAGTGCGCGCGATCCACGCAAACAGCCCGTTGACCGGGTGCATGAGCATGTTCTTCCAGACCAGTGCGGACACGGTCGGCATTACGAAGAATGGCGCCACCACCAGCAGCCGGACGATGCTCTGGCCGAAGAATGGCTGGTCGAGCAACAGGGCAAGAAAAAGCCCTCCGCCCACGGAGATAAGCAGCACGCCGCCAACCAGTAGCAATGTGTTCGTCAACGCTTCCCCGAAAGCCGGGTCGGTCAGGAAGTAGCGATAATTGAAAAAGCCGGTCCACTCCTCCATGCCGGGCATCAGGAGATTGTAGCGCAGAAAGGAGAAATAGAGCGTCATTCCCAGCGGCACCAGCATCCAGACCAGAAGCAGGATGACGGCTGGCGACATCATGACTCTTGCGGTTGATTGGCTATGCAAAGTCGCCATTGTTGGCTCTCGCAGCTTAGAAGGAAGGGTTACGGATTATGCCGCAATTGCACCTGAGTAAGCTGAATGCCGCCTCAGGGCAGCATGGTCCGGTAAATTGTGAAGTTACCGTAGATCAAAAACGGGCCGCCGCGAGTATCGTCGTCGCAGCGGCCCATGGGGAGGAGACTATTTGATGTAGCCGCCCTTGGTCATCTCACGTTCCGTAAGCTGCTGAGCGTTCTGCAAAGCCTGTTCCGGTGTCACATTTCCGGCGAGCGCTGCGGAGAATTGCTGGCCGACAGCTGTGCCGATGCCCTGGAACTCAGGAATGGCGACGAACTGAACGCCGACATAAGGAACCGGATCGACCGTGGGATTGTTCGGGTCGGCCGCATTGATGGATTCCAGCGTCATTTTGGCGAAGGACGCCGCTTCCTGATATTTCGGATTGTCATAGAGCGACTTGCGCGTGCCGGGAGGAACGTTGGCCCAGCCTTCTTTCGATGCCACCAGTTCTGCATACGTTTTGCTGGTCGCCCAGGCGATGAATTTCTCAGCCGCTTCCTGCTTCTGCGAGCCTGCCGGAATCGCCAGCGACCATGCCCAGAGCCAGTTGCCGCGCTTGCCAAGGCCATTGTCAGGCGCGAGCGCAAAGCCAACCTGATCGGCGACGGTGGAGTCTTTCGGGTTGGTCACGAAGGAGGCTGCAACGGTGGCGTCGATCCACATGCCGCATTTGCCGGACTGGAACAGAGCCAGGTTTTCATTGAAGCCGTTGGATGAAGCGCCAGGAGGGCCTGCATCGTTCATCAGATCGATGTAGGTCGTCAGTGTTGCCTTCCACTCATCCGAGTTGAATTGCGGTTGCCATTTGTCATCGAACCAGCGTGCGCCAAAGGAGTTTGACATGGCGGTCAGGAACGCCATATTTTCGCCCCAGCCAGCCTTGCCACGCAGGCAGACTCCGTAGACTTCGTTATCCTTGTCGGTGATCTTGCGGGCTGCTTCGCCAATGAAGTCCCATGTCGGGGCATCCGGCATTTCAAGACCGGCTTTCTCGAACAGGTCCTTGCGATACATGACCATCGAGCTTTCGCCATAGAACGGCGCGGCATAGAGCTTGCCATCAAGGGACAGGCCGCCGCGGATCGCAGGCAACAGATCGTCCACGTCGTAATTGTCGCCAAGATTGTCCAGTGGAACAAGCCAGTCCTGCTTCGCCCAGATCGGTACTTCGTAAGTACCAATCGTCATGATGTCGTACTGCCCGCCTTTGGTTGCAATGTCCGTCGTCACTTTCTGACGCAGAACGTTTTCCTCCATCGTAACCCAGTCAAGCGTGACGCCCGGATTTTTCGATGTGAAATCATCCGTAAGCTTCTGCATACGGATCATATCGCCATTATTGACGGTCGCAATGGTCAGCTTGGTCTGGGCATAGGCGCTGCTGCCAAGGAGCAGGGCCGTACAGACGCCCAGGAGTACAGGTCGCAATGTCATCTGCTTTCCTCCTTACAAAAACGGGCAATTATTCTTTTAATGAGCAAGTGCTCACAAATCTGACGGGACGTCAACCCTGTTTCGATGTTGCGGTGCACAGCATAACTAACAGGATCAGAAGAAGAGATTGTGTATGCGGGTATAGAAATGAATTGTTAGGTTAAGGAAAGCAGTTGTTCGGCCGTCCATTCGTCACTTATTAGTCCGTTGACGATATGACCTGTTAACGCTGCCCGGATCGCGGGCAGTTTTACCGGACCCTTTGCAATCGCAATGACAAGGCATTTACTGGTCGAAGGGATCGGCGCGCTGGCCACCCGCTCATTGGTGACGCCTTCGATCAGCTTGCCGTCGCTGTCGAAAATCCAGCCGATTATTTCGCCGATGCCGCCCGCGTTCTGCAGAGCTTTCAACTCGCTGCGCGTGACGAAGCCGTCTTCGTAGAGCGGTGCGTTGGGCCCCAGATCGCCAACCCCGACAAAAGCGATGTCCGCCCTGGCCGCCAGTCTGAGCGTGGCGTGGATGATCTGTTGGCGATGCAGCAGGTTGCGTTCGTCAGCCGAGGACGCGATAACGGGAAGCGACAAGGGATAATGACGCGCCTTGACGATGTCGGCCATGGTGAAAATCACACTATAGAAAGCGGCCGAGCCATCCGGGGCGATATTGCCTGTCAGGGAGACAATCTTTTTGTCCGGAACATCGATCGGGGGAAGCAGCTCGATTGCGGCCTTCAGTGTGCGTCCTGTTCCGATGGCTATGATCTTCTTGTCGTTGGAGCGCAGCTGGCGTTCGATCTCGGATGCGGTTGCATTGGCCACGCCGGTAATGGTCGATGTGGAACCGGGATCGGCCGGTACGATTTCGGCATGGCTCAGTCTGAAGCGGTCCTTCAGTTGCGAAGCAAGGTCGAGACATCGCGCGATCGGATGATCAAGACGGACCTTGATCAGCCCCTCGGCAACAGCGAGCGAGACCAGCCGCTGGGCAGCCTGACGGGAAATGCCGAGCTTGGCGGCGATTTCATCCTGGGTGTTGCCGGCTATGTAATAGAGCCAGCCTGCCCGCGCTGCGTCATCCAGGCGTGCATCATCAATTTGTTTTCGTGTGTTCAAGGCAGTTGGTCTCAAAATAAGCGGTAAATGATCATGGCGCTATCATAGGCCGGCGCCACCACAGCCTTCATTGCGCGGATATTACTTTAATATATCTTTTACAGCACATTGTACGCAAAATCTGATCTTCCATAAGTGATCCTTAGGAGTCAGCCGGTCGGGACGGTGGCGATGGCTAAATTTTGTGATCCGGAAAAATTCAGTCATTATAGTATTTGCAGGTGAACAGCCTGCGCGCACTCGAACCGATTGGTCGGATATTCATGCCGTCGCAACGCAACAATGGCAAGCTTGTGTTGGAGCTTGCAGCATCATTGATCCGCATCCCGAGTCTCACGCCAATTCATACCGAGCTTCAGCCAGCCGCAGCAGAGAGCCTCGATTGCTTGGAGCGCTTTATGGTCGCCGATGGCGCGCGAAGCACCCGGTTGACTTTCGAAGGCGGCCACGCCCGCTGGAACTATCCGGTCGACAATCTGTATGTCGAATGGGACGCGGCGACGCCGGGCTCTCAACATCTGTGTTTCATGGGCCATACCGATGTCGTCTCGCCCGGCGATAGCAAGACCTGGACGGCGGATCCGTTCGGCGGAAGCGTCAGGAACGGGTTCATCCTTGGCCGCGGCGCAACCGATATGAAGGGTGCGGTGGCGGCTTTTGCGGTTGCCGCGGGAAGCTATGCCGAACGCTGCCGGGCGCGCGGCGCCCCCTGCCATGTCAGCATGATCATTACGACCGATGAGGAATGGGCCGCCGTCAATGGAACGCGGCGCGTTCTGGAATGGATGCGGGACAATGGAAAATCGCCATCCGCCTTTGTCGTTGGCGAGCCGAGTTCGCAGGAGATTTTTGGCTCAGCGATCAAGATCGGCAGGCGCGGCAGCCTGTGCGGGACGCTGAACGCGCAAGGCGTGCAGGGACACGCGGCCTATCAGGCGTTGTTTGAAAATCCCAATCGCGCGCTTTCGCTCGGCCTTGCGATCCTGAACGCCCATGCCTGGACCGACGCCGAACCGGGAATGCCGGCGACCAATTTCGAAACGATCGCCACGCAGAGCGGTGACTTTGGCGCGACGGCTATCGTGCCGGGCGAAGCGTCTGCGCTGTGGAATATCCGTTTCACCCATCATCAGACGCCGGATGGACTGGCGGCTATGCTGCAGCGGCTTCTTGACGCTCCGCCGGACTGGGCGCGTCGGCATCCGGATATTAGTCTATTGAAAAGGCTGGAATTAACCGCAAATATCGATACGGCGTCCCTGCCATATTATTCGCCCCCAAATCGCCTTTCTCGACTGGCAAAGTCGGTTTTGGTTACGCATTGCAAAAGGGAACCGGAACTTGACGCCAGGGGCGGAACCACGGATGGACGCTTCGTCCATGACTATTTCCCCGAGGCGGAGATTATCGAACTTGGCCTTCCAGAAAATGGCGGTTTGACGTTATCAACTCATCCGGAAGCATTTGGTCGCAGAGGCGGCATGCATCAGGTTGACGAAAGTTGTGCAATTCCAGATTTGCAAGCGCTTACATTGTGTTATAGGGATCTCCTATTGGCTTATCTGGGGCAAGTTGAATGAACGGCGACATTACTATCCGCGGCGTTAGCGAAGGCGACTTTGCAGGGCTTTGCGAGCTCTACTGCAGGTCGGTTCGATGCAATCCTGAAGGTTTTATCCAGGACCTGGATTTTCATGGTTGCCTAAGAGCGAAAACAGGTCAGTGGCGCGACCTGGGCGGGGATATGTTTGTCGGTTATGCAGGTCAAGAGGTTATCGCAATTGGCGGACTGGCACCGGAAAGCGATACGCATGTCGAGCTGTGCAAGCTTCATGTCGATCCCAGCTATCAGGGCCGCGGTATCGGGCGGATGCTCACAGAGCACATGATATCGGTTGCGCGGCACAAAGGTTTTTCGCAAGTCGTCCTGCATGTCACGGCAACGCAGAAAGCCGCGATTAATCTTTACAAATCCCTCGGCTTTCAACCGCAAAAGCGGAAGGTTTTTAGTACCTCGGTGTACAACCGGACGGTTTCCTTTGACACGCTCTACATGTACCTGCCGCTCTCAGCGTAAGGACTTATGGCCTGCAATTTCGGCATGGGTTTGTTCTGAAAATCTGTGACCCAACATAAGTGTTCCATGCCCCTGTTTGGTCCTGAGCGGTGAGACGGTCTCCCCTTGATAGTTGAAGAGTGAATATGGCAGAAAAAATCTTGTCGCCCTGTGTCGACATCTGCAAGTTTCGAGATGATGGCTATTGCATCGGCTGCGGGCAAACCAAGAAACAGAAAAGAAAGTTCAAGCGCCTGGAAGGCCGGAAGAAGAAACTGAAATTTCTGCGCGAACTCATCGAGCAGCAGGATGAGAGGGGCGGCCGGCCCAAATGGATCAAGCTCTATCGGCGGCGCTATGAGAAGAAGGGCCGTATCTGGCCGTTCAAGGATGATGTGATCTAGGACGTCGGCCCGAAAAGCGGATGCCGGTTTTCGGGCAAATCCGATGCGTAAGCAAAGAGACAGTGCGCCTCAGCCATGGCCGGTTAACGACCTGATGCCCCTTGCCGTCAGGCTGTCACCACTAACGCACGGTCTTAGAAGGCGATGGCCTGACGACTTGATCCAGAGATCGATGATGTTCGACTATTCAAGATGCGAGCGCAGTATCCAGGCGAACTTGTCGTGTACTTGCGACCGTTCAATCGCCATGTCATTCGTGACGAGATCGCCATGTTGATCGGCCAGTACCGCCAGCGATATCAGCGTGGACGATAGCAGTTCCTGATCATCGGCAAGCTTCTTCACCATTTCCTTGTCGGAGATCTTGCCTTCGCATTCCTCGATACGGCTGCGTTTCAGAAATGTGGAGAGCCGTCCCTCGACATGTGCGCCAAGCGCCCTGACCCGTTCCGCAAGATCGTCCTGCGCAGTGAAGTGATCTTCGTAGATCGTCTGAAACAAGGCATGCAGCGGACCGAAAGCCATGCCCTTGACGTTCCAGTGATAGTTCTGGGCTTTCATTGTTTCAATGGAGGTTTCGGCAATAGATTGTGTCAAACCGTTCACGATTGCCGTTTTGGCATCTTCAGAAAGTTTTACAGCAACGTCTGCCATTGGGTTTCTCCTTTTTTGAATTGTTGATTCTAACTCACTCGTTCTTCAGGCGAAAAGCGGTCTGTCAGAGGGACTTGATATTCACTGCCCGGGCGATTTTTTTTCTGCTTGCTGGAATTCATCCGCTAGCAATCCGGCCAGGAAACGGACGCGGCGATGTCCTGCAGGACGAATACGCCAGGTGACCAATGCGCGCCCTTCTGCGGTGTCGGCCGTTTCGAAGGATGAAATCATGCGAGACAACCAAATTTCCGATTCGCTGACCGAACTGGCAAATTGATTGTGCATGATCAATCTTTGTGAAGCATACCGCCCAAGTGCGCCGAATAGGGCCAGCCCGATTGACTCGATTGATTCCTTTCGGCTACCAGCAATAACGAGACACGCCTGATCAAGTTCCGCCCGCGAATGCAGCATGCTTTTTTGCGCGATCCGGCGCAGTTGCCGAATGCGCTCAAGATCCCTGTCGCTAACAACATTACCTCTGACGCGCGATGTTTCCGGCAAAATTTTCGCGGTAAAAGGTAAGACTTTGTCTTCATCCATATGTACTAATTTTAAACGCCTGTGCTGCATTTATGTGCTTGCTCGCTTGTCTGAAAGTAAACGGGCTTATCCGCCTTAAACATTTACAATCATGCTTGAGATGTAACGCGCGGCGGCGTCCTTCAAGATCATGGCGGGTATTTCTGCCGGGAATGGGGCGCAAGGTGGGCATTCCCGCCCTGATCGCGCCGGTCATGCGCTTTAATTCGCTGTATAGGGGATGGTTCGGCCAATCGCGGGTCCACTCCTTTCTCCTTTTCGGTCCGATGCTGTAGGGGATTGACATGGCTGGGGGAAAAAGAGCAAAGCCCGGAGCGTTTCCGTTCCGGGCTTCTTTCATTCGCATTTTTTGAAAACTACTTCAGCGGATTTGGTTCATCCTGAAGGTGGATTGTCATTCGTCCACGAACGACCGTCGAGGAAAGATCGTCGCCAGCGCCGTAAGAGGTCGTGCTCGAAGTGGCGTCCTCACCATCAAAGCCGTAATACAGACCTTCCAGACCGAAACTGGTATTGTCCCACAGCTTCACTTCGACACCGCCACCGACGACGAAGCCGACTTGATCGTCACCATCGTCATAAGTGACTGTTGCCGTGCCTCCTTGACCACCGGCGCCGCCAGCGCCGCCAACTCCGTTATCAAATGCAGGGTCATTCTCGAAAGAGCCGTTATTCCCGTCGCCTCCGTTGCCGCCGCTGCTCAGGGATACAGACTGGAGAGCACCTGAGCGGCCGCCAAATGCAACGCCAGCCGTTCCGTAAAGGAGGACCTGATCAAACGAATGACCGACACGAACGCGGACTGAAGCCAGATAGTCGCGGAAACTTCTGTCACCCCAACTGGCGTCGCCCTCAAGACCGTATACCAGCGATTCATCCTGCCAGTTGTAGCCGACATGCACGCCGCCGAGAAATCCGGAGTCGTTTTCGAGCGTAACGAGCGCTGCTGCGCCGCCGCCGCCACCGCCGCCAGCTCCGCCTGGATCGTCGATGCCATCCCCATTCGGGAGTTCGCCATTTGAATTCACACTGCCTTCAGCGCCACGCTCGCCGTCCTGACCATCTTGACCATTATCGGTCTTGACTGATGCCGCACGTTCGCCTGAACCAAAGCCCGCGCCAATGCTGCCGCCAGCATAGAAGCCTGACCAGTTCGCAACCGTCCCGGACAGGATGCTGTCCTTGAAGCTGTCATGTGGGCTACGATCAAGGTGAAGCGTCAAACGTCCGCGTATGGCGGTCACGTCTTGATCGTCTTTGAAGGTGTAGTAGAGGCCCTCGACACCAAAGCTGACATTACCGGTCAGCATATATTCCACGCCAGCGCCCAGAACGAAGCCTGCGTCGCTAGAACTTTCATCCTCGAACCCTGCAAACGACCCATCACCGCCAGCGCCGCCAGCGCCTCCGACACCCCCTAACCGGTCAGCATCGCCGTCTTCGCCAATATCATCCTGGCCATCGTCATTCTGTCCGCCAGCGCCGCCAAAGCCGCCTGAGCTTCCAAGACCGATCGCGCCAGCGCCACCGCCCTCGCGGTATGCAAGACCCGCGGTCACATAGGTCAGTAAGTCCGGGCGCGGCGTAATGCCGATACGAGCGCGAATGCTCGCCAGATAATCGTCCGCGCTATCGTTTAAGGACACGTCGCCTTCGAAGCCGAAGACGAGCTTGCCATACTGCCAGTTATAGCCGAGATGGATACCGCCCATCAGCGCCGTGTTGTCGTCCGAGGTCCCATTGACGAGACCGCCCGCACCACCGTTACCTCCTGTGCCACCGATGCGTCTGCTATTGCTATCGCCGGAATTGCCACCGGCTCCACCGGCTCCACCAAAATTGCCGTCCTGGCCGTTCTTGCCGTCAATCGTTCCCTGATCTCCGCCGTAACGATTGTCGCCGCCGCCGCCGCCGCCGCCGCCGCCGGTTCCGCCTTCAACAACAAAGTCCCGGCCGTAGCCATTGTTCCAACCGCCGCCAACATGGCCACCCGCATAAAAGCCAGCCCAATTGGGATGGGAAACCACCGCCGGTGCGTCTCTGTAGGTCGAACTCGCAGCTGGCGTATAAAGATCGGTTGCGTTTGCAGGTAAGATCGTCATGGAAACGGTACCCGCAAAGATCACGGGGCGCGGCAATAGCCGCAGACAACTCAGCATTACATTTCCCCAATATGCCCATACCCGCAGCCCAGCGGGTGCACTCGATTAACGAAGACAATTTATATCAAAGTTTACAGGATATGCGATTTTGTTCTAGCTGCACGCGAAGGAGGGTTATTGGCGTATTTTGCCGGTAGAGGCGTATTGCACTCTTGAGAAATAATAATAAATTACAACGCATTAGCGTCGAGCTGGTGGGCAACCCTTAGGTGGAATGGCGGTGTGTCAGATCCGTAACTTGTGCGACGGAATTCTTCGGCCCAATTGTGCGAACACGGCTTGGTCAACTGAGAATTGTAGTTGATATTCAAGGGGATGAAGGCATTGTCTGAGTACGTCATAACCAAAAAACGTCGAGAGGCTAGCCGGCCTCGGCTTGTAACGTCTTGAGCGCTGCACGAAACCGCTTCTTATCGGCAGCGGAAACGTCCGGAAACTGCAGATCCAAGGCTGTCAGCGTCTCCACGAGCACGGTCATGACCAGTGCGCGCATCAACCATTTATTGTCCGCCGGAATGATATACCAGGGTGCCCATGGGGTGCTGGTGCAGGTGATGGTCTCATCATAAATGCGCTGATATTCATCCCAATGTTCACGCGCATACAGATCGTTGGCCGAGAATTTCCAGAGCTTGTCCGGTTCGGTCAGCCGATCGATAAAGCGCTGGCGCTGCTCCTCTTTTGAAACGTTCAGGAAGAATTTCACGACCTTTGTGCCGTTACGCGTCATGTGGCGCTCGAACGCGTTGATGTCCTCATATCGCTCGGTCCAAAATTGATCTGCACCATCGCCGTCCGGTACACTGACGCGCTTGATCAATTCGGGGTGGACCTGCACCACTAGAACGTCCTCGTAATAGGACCGGTTGAAGATCCCGATCCGGCCGCGTTCAGGCATAGCAAGCCAATGACGCCAGAGAAAATTGTGGTCGATCTCGCGCTCGGACGGCGTCTTGAAGCTGAAGACCTGACAACCTTGCGGATTGACGCCGGACATGACGTGTTTGATTGTTCCGTCCTTGCCTGCGGCGTCCATCGCCTGAAAGACGACGAGCAGCGAGAAGCGATTATCCGCATACAGCTTTTCCTGGGCGTCGATCAGGTCGGCGCGCCGTTCCTTGAGATAGGCTTTGGCGCGCTTCTTGAGCTTTTGCCCGGTCAGAAAGCGCAGCTCCTTGGTGCCTTCCCATGACGGATCGTGGTTGACAAGTCTGAAGCTGCCATCTGTGGGCGCAAGGATGGTGCGGGCGATCGTCTTTTCAAGCATGAGGTTGGCCTCCCGACGTGATATTATGATGTGATGCGATCATAGATCAATATCATCAATGCTTTATCGCTATTTTGCTGAAGTCGGTTAAGGTGCCGGCCGCGAGCCACAACCGCATCGCGGGGCCGGAAGTTTGGGGCGATCTCCAGCTATTGTGCGGCAAGTATAGCCATCGGGCCGGAACGGCTGAAAATGATCCTATAGGATGTTTTGCGAGGCCCGCCATGCGGCCCGCGGCCGTTCAGCGCCTGCCTTCGAGCCAAGGCGCACAGCCATGATTTGCTGCTGCGCGCCCCGCAGGATCAGGGCCAGAGCATCGGACCGAAAAGTGGGCACCGGTTCTCGGACAAATCCGATGCTTCAGCAAAAGCGCATCGGACCGAAAAGTGGGCACCGGTTTTCGGGCAAATTCCGACGCTTGGAAATAGAGCGCAGCAGCCGTGACCGATTAAAAGTCTCGCGCTCCAAATACCTTATGCGCGCCCCGGTCTCACGAAGTAATGCAAATAGCGGACATGAATCAATACGTCCATAATGCTCGCAAAGAACAAAATAATGAACACCGATGTCCATGCCAAGGGCGCGAAAAACATCTCAACGCTTGTTACGACCAGGAGCAGGATCGAGCCGTAAAGATCGAATTGGCTCTTGCTGAAATTGCGGTCGAGGCCGTAGCGCACAATTCGGGCCATTTCGGCGTAAAGCGCGATAAGGATAGCGAAGGTAATGATCACGCCATAGTTCAGAATAAAGGTCGGTCCACCCGTTCCCAGCAATCCGCCGATATCAAGAACCACCAGTTCCTGATGAAGCGCCATCTCGAAACTCGCTGGCGTCGCAGCATCGCTTCCGTAGAAGTGCAGCGCTGCGATGATGTGATAGACGAACCAAGCCCCCATGAGCCATGTAATCATCGGCTACTCCCTAACTTGCATGGGGCACCATCGAAATGTTCGCGTGCAAGCGCAAGCCGGGACCACGCATCGCACAGCGCTATCTACAGCTTTCTTTTAATTGTAGACAAGCGCGGCGCAGCTATTGAAAAAAAACCCCCCCGTCGAAACGGGAGGGTTTTGTTCGTTCAAACCGCGGATTGCGGTTATTCCACGGCCGTTTCCGGCGCGTCTTCCTGCTTGATTTCGTCGCCGGTTTCCTGATCGACGATCTTCATCGAAAGGCGAACCTTGCCTCGATCGTCGAAGCCAAGAAGCTTCACATAGACTTCCTGGCCTTCCTTGACCACGTCCTTGACGGTCTTGACGCGCTCCTGCGCCAGTTGGGAGACATGGACGAGGCCGTCGCGCGCGCCATAGAAGTTCACGAAGGCTCCAAAATCGACAATTTTTACGATCTTGCCCTTGTAGATCTGACCCACTTCCGGGTCCATCGCGATGGATTTGATCTTGGTAAGGGCTGCTTCGATGGAATTGGCGTTTGTCGCGGCAACCTTCACCGTGCCATCGTCGCTAATGTCGATCTTTGCGCCGGTTTCCTCGACGATGCTGCGGATCACGGAGCCCCCGCTGCCAATGACTTCGCGAATCTTGTCGGTCGGTATGTGGATTGTCTCAATGCGCGGGGCATGTTCGCCCACTTCAGAGCGCGCAACGCCGAGCGCCGCCGCCATTTCGCCGAGAATGTGCATGCGACCGCCGCGCGCCTGATCCAGAGCGATCTTCATGATCTCCGGCGTAATACCGGTAATCTTGATGTCCATCTGAAGCGAGGTTACGCCTTCCGACGTTCCGGCGACCTTGAAGTCCATGTCGCCGAGATGGTCTTCATCGCCAAGAATGTCGGAGAGTACGGCAAAATCGTCGTTTTCCTTGATGAGGCCCATGGCGATGCCGGCAACCGGACGTTTCAGTGGTACGCCTGCATCCATCAGCGCCAGCGAGGAACCGCAAACCGTCGCCATTGACGAGGAGCCGTTGGACTCGGTTATTTCCGATACGACGCGAAGCGTGTAAGGGACCTCGTCCGTCGTCGGAAGAATTGGATGAACGGCGCGCCATGCCAGCTTGCCGTGGCCGATCTCGCGGCGTCCGGGAGAGCCGGTCCGGCCGGTCTCGCCCACCGAGTAGGGCGGGAAATTGTAATGCAGCAGGAAGTTTTCCTTATAGGTGCCTTCCAGCGCGTCGATCCACTGCTCGTCCTCGCCGGTGCCAAGCGTTGCGACGCACAGTGCTTGCGTTTCGCCGCGCGTGAACAGGGCGGAGCCATGTGTACGGGGCAGCACCCCGACCTCGCATTTGATTTGCCGGACGGTTGAGAGATCGCGTCCGTCAATGCGCTTGCTGGTCTTGAGGATGTTGCCGCGCACGATGGATTTTTCCACGGTTTTGAACGCGTCGGCGACAGCGGTGACATGTGAGAGATCCGCATCCTCAGGGACAAGCTCGGCAACGACTTTTGCCTTGGCTTCGGCCACTGTGGCCTGACGTTCGGTCTTTGCGGCGATCTGGTAAGCTCTTTTGAGATCCTCAGCCGCGATGCTGGCGACCTTGTTTTCCAGCTCCGAAGTGTCGGCCTCTTCGATGTCCCAAGGTTCTTTAGCGGCGTGTTCGGCCAGACGGATAATCCCGTCAATGACCGGCTGGAACGCATCATGACCGAAGGTCACTGAACCGAGCATGATTTCTTCCGAAAGCTCCTGCGCTTCGGACTCGACCATAAGAACCGCATCCGCCGTCCCCGCGACCACCAGCTCCAGCGTAGTGTCCTTGATCTGATCGAGCGTCGGGTTCAGGACATACTCTCCATTGATAAAACCGACCTTGGCGGCGCCGATCGGACCCATGAAGGGGACGCCCGAGATCGTGAGAGCCGCTGATGTTGCGATCAGCGCGAGAATGTCGGGATCGTTCTCCATGTCGTGGGAGAGAACGGTGATGATAACCTGGACTTCGTTCTTGAAGCCATCGGCGAAAAGCGGGCGGATCGGACGGTCGATCAGGCGGCAGACAAGCGTTTCTTTTTCGCTGGGCCGACCTTCGCGCTTGAAAAAGCCACCGGGAATCTTGCCGGCGGCATATGTTCTTTCTTGATAGTTAACGGTGAGTGGAAAGAAATCCTGTCCGGGTTTTGCGCTTTTCGCAGCAACGACGGTCGCTAGTACGGATGTGTCGCCATATTGCGCCAACACAGCGCCGGTTGCCTGGCGGGCGATGCGGCCGGTTTCAAGACTCAGCTTACGGCCACCCCAGTCGATTTCTTCACGATGGATTTCGAACATTCTTATATTTCCGGTTATACCGACGCAGGATTGCGCCAGTCTCTTACATTCACTTGTTTATGAGAGATCAGCCTTAGCCGAAAAATCGCCATGAGAACAGCGTTGTCTCCGCGAAATCGGCGAATCGTGAATATTTGCAGTGCATATACTCAGGCTGACGCTTGGCGGCAGACTGTCAGCATGGAGTTTGCCGCTGGAGATATTAAACTTTTATATCAATATAGTTAAAATAACGTCTTGGAGAGCATTGGTCCGAACAATCGCGGGCAGCAATATTTGCATGCCCGCGCTGGGTCGATAGACGCCTAACGGCGGATGCCGAGACGGCCGATCAGGTTACGATAACGCGCCTCGTCCTTTGACTTGACATAATCGAGAAGGCTGCGGCGCAGGCTGACCATTTTCAAAAGGCCACGGCGGGAGTGGTTGTCCTTCTTGTGGCCCTTGAAATGCTCGGTCAGATTGGTGATCCGCTCGGTTAAAATGGCGATCTGTACGTCGGGTGAGCCCGTATCGCCTTCTTTCGTGGCATATTCGGTAATGAGCGCGTGCTTGCGCTCAGCAGTAATCGACATCGGTCACTCCTTAATGTCTGGGATGGATACGGCTGGGCCGGGATGTCGTCCAGCAGAGCCACAAACCCCTTACATAACGGAGTGCTGGCGGCAGAGCAATACATCTTTACATAAGACGCGGCTGAGAAGACGGCCGCGGTCTGCTGGACGGATAAGCCCTGTGACGCTTGTATGTCGGCCATGCGGCGCTGGCCGCCGCCGGGACGAGAGCCCGGCTCAGCCAGTTGGCCAAGCTGATCGAGGGTTGACAGCCGCGTTCACCGCCGCCCTAATTGTACGAGGTGGATACGACCCGCTGCTTGCGCTCCAATCGGAGTACGGTAAATGTATCGAGCCGCTTATGGCTTTCCTTTGCCCTGGCGAACGAATTCAGCAATGCAAGCCCTGAAATTTCTCTTTCGCTTTGCAGAGGCACTTGAAAGATGCGCGATTTTCGCGATGCAAAGGTTATGGCGCAAACGCTGCGGGAGGCGTTGGCGGCCAGATCTGTTTCCCTTACTCACGGCGAGAGCCTGGAGCTTGTCGCCAAAATTCTGGGGTTTCGCGACTGGAACACGCTGAGCGCGCGAATTCAGTCCCAGTCGGCGCCAGCTGCCGCTCCTGTAATGTCTACACCGGCGCGTCTGAGCCTTCCCATCGTGCCGCTCAGGGATATCGTGCTGTTTCCGGACGCGGTTTCGCCGATCTTCATTGGCCGGGAAACAACCAAGCGCGCCGTTGAAGAGGCCATAGCCAACGACGCGTGCATTTTGGCGGTGACACAGCGTCGTGCGACCGAGGAGACGCTCACCGCCGATGCCCTTTATGCTGTCGGTGTTACCGCAAAGGTTCTCGATCTTGCGCCTTTGGGAGACGGCTCGATGCGGGGTATCATTCGGTGCCTTAAGCGTGCGGCCATCACGCATTTTTCCGTATCGGAATTTCTGTTGGCCGAAATTGATGGAATTGAAGAGACACGCGAAAATGACTCCGAAGCGTTCAAACTGGCGCGCACAGTGCTGGACAGGTTGGAGACATTTCTCAATATCGACTTCTCCGTAGGCCAGGCGCCATACGCCCGCTTGCCGCGGATCACGCATCTGCCGAGAACCTTTGCCGATGCCGTAGCACCACTTCTGCCAATCGGAATCGGCCAGAGGCAAGAGCTCTTGGAAACACCCGATGTGGTGTCGCGGCTCGAAAAAATTCTGGCCATAGTGGCGTCCGACCGCCAGGCAGCTGCGCGCTGAAACGGCCTGAAGCGGTGGAATACAGGTCACAGCGCCATGACAGCGCACAATGCGAAAGAGCGCTGTGACTTTGTACCGGCCCCCTCGGAAATGAGGGGCTGTTCGCCGTCATTTGGCCTGGCGGGTGAAGAGGAGTAATAAGTGTGCGGCAGTCATCGCAGTTCATCTGGGCCGGACTTGCCGCACCCCTCCTTGCTTCTGATCGTGAGGTGCCGCATGAAGCAATCTCTTGGTCTCGTTTCGCTGGTCGTAGGCGACTATGATGAAGCGCTCGATTTCTATGTCGGCAAGCTTGGCTTTGAGCTGATTCAGGATTTCCCGGTTCCCGATCAAGCGAAGCGTTGGGTTGTCGTTGCGCCTCCGGGGGCCAGGGAATCGCGATTATTGCTCGCAAAGGCGACGACGGATGCGCAATTGTCGCGCGTGGGCGCGCAAACCGGCGGCCGCGTTTTCCTGTTTCTCTATACCGACGATTTCTGGAGAGACTATCAGCGATACACAGCTTGCGGGGTTACGTTTGTGCGGGAGCCAAAGCAGGAACCATATGGGACGGTCGCCGTGTTTCGGGATCTATATGGAAACCTCTGGGACTTGCTGCAACTCCTAAACGGCCGGACGACGCAGACGTGAATGTCATCGAACCAAGGATAAAGACCGGCGTTCTGCTCGCTGCGCCGGGCCGCGGCGGCAAGATTCTGAGCGATTTCGCAGGGGAAAATTTTTCCGAACTGAACCTCGATTATTCTCACCTATCGCCCCCGGCTCTCGCTGTGGCCGGCGACAGCGATGTTAATCCCTTTATTACTGTAAATGGACCCGAATGGTAGCGAGCGGCCTATGAGGACGCCGGCCGGCTCGCGACAGTGCAAAGAGCGACGGCGGCAGCCGTTGCGCCTCATTGCAAAACGACATTCGCGGCGAAGCCTCAATTCGGTCTATTCGGCTCAAACAGGCCACGGTTGTCAGAGGCCGGAATGTCAGGGGCGAGGCTGTATCGCCACCGGATCACCGCAGCATCGTCACCGGGACGCCGCGAATGTCACATAGAATTGACCGGCGCGAATAAAAAGGACCGCGGCGGGCCGGGGCGCGCATCCTCTCGTCGCGGGCATGGTCTCGCATCACCCGCCCCCTTTTGCGGGCAATAAGCAATGGAAGGAAGGCTCTGTGACTGGGATAAGACTTTGGGTTCTGCTGGCATCGCTTCTCGCCAGTCCGGTTGCGGCCATGGCGCAGGATGTTACACCGTCCCCAGCCGAGCTTTCGACCATATCCTTTCAAGGTGTCGAGCGGAAATACCTGCTACATATGCCGCCTTCGCAAAAAGGCCCCGTTCCGCTGGTCATCGCGTTGCACGGTCTCAATCAGGCCGTTGAAGGCGTCCGGCGGTCCCTCGCGATGGAGCCGTTGGCCGACCGGGAAAATTTCGCGGTTCTCTATCCGATGGCGCTCAAGGGCAACTGGTCCTTCGATGAGAGCCTGGCGGTTAGGTTGCCGCGAAAGGACGAGCGGATTGACGATGTCGGTTTCATCAATGCTATCGTCGACAAGCTCGTCTCCGAGGAAAGCGTCGATGCGTCGCGCGTCTATGCAACCGGTCTCTCCAATGGCGGGCTGATGGCCTGGACCCTGGCGTGCCAAATGTCCGAACGGCTTGCCGGGGTTGCGCCGCTGATCAGCGGCATGGTCGATCATCAGGTGGAGCGTTGCAGCCCGAAACGGCTCGTGCCACTGGTCGTGATCGCGGGCACAGAGGACTGGATGCAGCCTTATGACGGGTTGATCACGGAGTACTTCCGCCTCCTCTCCATCCCCGAGACGCTGGAGTTCTGGCGACGCCAGCGAGGCTGTACGAGCTTTAATCTGGACATGATCGCTTCGCGCGATCCGTCCGACCAGACGCAAGCCGTGGTTATGGACTGGACGGCGTGCGACAGTCCATCGCCCCAGCGCTTCTACCGGATTGAAGGCGGCGGACATTCGCTTCCCTCCCTGGAGCCGGTATCCGGGAACAGAGGAGGCCCGCATGGCGGTAATCATAGTCAGACGATCGAGACTGCCGAGGAGCTTTGGAAATTCTTCCAGGCGCAGCGTCTTTGACATGCCCCGGCCTGACGCTGGAGACGCAAGGCTGGACGCCGGTTTTCAGGCAAATTCGATGGGTGAACGAAGAGACAGAGCGCTGCTGCTGAGTTCGATTCACAGTTCAGCGCTCTAAGCCCATTCTGACCGTCACATCTCAGCTATCAGCACAACTGGACTGCGGTGTTTTCAGCCATTTGCGACATGAGGACGTCTTTCGAAAGCAATAGCCGTTCCGGCGCACAGCCGCACCGGCGATACGCCATCAAATGTATGGATAATCCAGAATGATACCAGTTGGCCCAACATTGACGACGAGCGTTTCACCGACAAAAGCCTTAAGTCCAGCCGACGAGTGGACGTGTCCGCAAATGCATAAACGAGGTCGTTTTTCTGTGATCGCGCGAAGAATTGCCGTACTGCCAATGCTCTTGCCTGAGCTTGTAACATCCACCGCTCCTCTTGGCGGCGAATGAGAGACGAGAATCCCGCCCTTTTGACATGCGCTCAACAGACCTTCGGCTTCTTCTTCCGAAAAGTCGAAACTCCATGAACCGAAAGGGGTTACTGGTATTCCGCCGCCAATGCCGAAAATCGAGATCCGATCGATCGAGATTGACGAGCCATGCAATGGATGCATGTTCGGAAAATTCGCACATTCGTCTTTCAGCTCTTCAAAGCTTTCACTGTTGCCGGGCACAAGAACAAATGGCTTGCGTATCTCAGACAAGCTTTGAATTGTTTCTCTCAGGCCTCGCCGTGCTGTGGCAAAGTCGCCCGCTCCAATGACCAAGTCCACCTTATTTGATGGCTCAACGAGCGCCCGGCAAACCTTCAGATCGCAATGAATATCGCTAAAAGCCAGAATTTTCGTCATTTGTTTTCCGGCTCCTGCTCATCCCCGAGACATTATTGGAACCACACCAGCAAGCGCCGGTGATCGCATCGGGGCAAAGACGGACAATGCGCCCTTCCGCCGTGCGGCCATCCGTCAAAGCGGGATGTTGAACACCCGCGAGGGTCGCAATTCGCCTTTCGAGACTTCGCCGAGTGCGACCAGCTTGCCGCGTGTTGTCGCGTAGATCATGCCGCTGTGAATGGGGGCGTCCCGGCCGCGCAGGATGATGGATTTTCCGCGCCTGAGCATTGAGGCGTCGGATGTGTCGATGGCCAGAGCGGGAATGCCGTCCAGCGCGGACTGAACCGGCATCACGTGAGCCATGAGCGCCTCGCGGCTGTTTTCTTCTTTTGCGCTGGCGGCTTCGAGCGTATCAAGCGTCACAGCGCTGCTTTCAAGAAACGACCCGACACCGGTGCGGCGAAGCTCAGTGACGTGACCATGACAGCCCAGCACCCGGCCAAGGTCGCGGGCGAGCGCGCGGACATAAGTGCCCTTGCCGCACTCCGCCTCGAAAACGCATTCATCCTTTGCGTTGCATTCAACGATTTCCAGCCGTTTGACAGTCACGGGACGGGCGGCGATTTCAAAGTCTTCGCCTTCGCGGGCCAGATCATAAGCGCGTTCGCCCTCGATCTTGATGGCGGAATAGCGCGGTGGCGTCTGCATGATTTCACCGCGGAACGCTTCCAGAGCGGCCTCTATGGCGGTGCGTTCGGGACGCGCATCGCTCGAATGAACCGGCTTGCCTTCGGAATCGTCGGTATCCGTTTCAACGCCCCACTGTACCTTGAAGCGATAGTGCTTGGCGCCATCCACCGCGTGCGGAATGGTTTTGGTTGCCTCGCCAAATGCAATGGGCAGCACGCCCGTCGCCAGCGGATCGAGCGTGCCCGCATGTCCGGCCTTGGCGGCGTTGAAGATACGTTTCACCTTGTTCAGCACATGGGTTGAGGTCATGAATTGCGGCTTGTCGAGAATGAGCCATCCATGAATTGGTAAGCCTTTACGTCGGCCCATTGGTCGTCTCCGGCATTTGCTTCTATGGCAGGCAGTTCAATCGACGCCTATCCTAGCGTCACTCAACAACATATTGATGATCGGATCAGCCAATATCGCGCTTGACCGCGGGTGACTGGAGAAGTTCGTCGATACGCTTGGCTTTGTCGAAACTGTCGTCAATCTGAAATGACAGGTTGGGCATGTATTTCAGATTGACCCGCTTGGCAAGTTCGCCGCGAAAATATTTCTGATGGCGCGACAGGGCTTCGCGAAGCTTGCCCGCATCGGCCGCCCCGAAGGGCAGGGTGTAGATCGTGGCGTTGCGCAAATCGGGGCTGACGCGGACCTCGGTGATGGTCACGCTGTGGCTGTCGAGACCGTCCTCCATGAACTCCAGCCTCATGAGGATATCGGTAAAGGCGTGGCGGATCATTTCGCCGACGCGGAGCTGGCGCTGTGTGGGGCCCTTTAATTCACTGTGTTTCGACATGGGACGGCCTCTATCGGCACTCTATATTTTTTCAATATTTGCAAACCGCCCCCTCCCGCATTTGGAAGAGGGCGTTTCTGTTCGTCACAGCAGGTGTATAGCTGCACCGGCGTGAGATCCGCAGGAGCGGCGCTCGTCTTATAGAGAGCGCGCAATCTTCTCGACGCGGAAGCACTCAATGACATCGCCCTGTTTCAGGTCGTGATAGTTCTCGAAGCCCATACCGCACTCCTGACCGGCCTGAACGTCCTTCACCTCGTCCTTGAAGCGCTTCAGCGTGGAAAGTTTGCCTTCGTGGATCACGACATTGTCGCGGATAAGGCGGACATTCGCGCCGCGTTCGACGCGGCCTTCCGTAACCCGGCAACCGGCAATATTGCCAACCTTGGAGATATTGAACACTTCCAGGATTTCGGCGTTGCCAAGGAAGGTTTCGTGCAGCGTCGGATCGAGCAGGCCGGACATGGCCGCTTTCACATCATCAAGCAGATTGTAGATGATATTGTAATAGCGGATTTCCACATTGGCCTTGTCGGCGGCGTCCTTTGCCTGTGCGCCGGCACGGACGTTGAAGCCGATGACGGCGGCCTTGGACGCGGCTGCCAGCGAAATATCGGATTCGGTAATGCCGCCGACGCCGGAATGAATGATCCGTGCAACGACCTCGTCGGTGCTGATCTTTGCCAGCGCGGCGTCGATCGCCTCGACGGAACCCTGCACATCGCTCTTGATGACGAGTGGAAATTCCTTCAGCCCGCTTTCGGCAAGCTGGCTCATCATCTGTTCGAGCGAGCTGCGCGTTCCCGCGCCCACCGATTTGAGGTCGCGCAGCTTGCGCTGGCGATATTCGGTCAATTCGCGAGCCCGCGCCTCGTTCTCCACAACGGCGAGCTGATCGCCCGCTTCCGGCGCGCTATTGAAACCGAGCACTTCGACAGGCACCGACGGGCCTGCCTCCACGACATGCTCACCATGATCATCGATAAGGGCGCGGACACGTCCCCAGGCGCGGCCCGCTACGATGATCTGGCCAACCTTCAGCGTCCCGCGTTGCACCAGGATCGTGCCGACAGGGCCACGGCCGCGTTCGAGCTTGGCCTCGATAACGACGCCCTCGGCCGCACGGTTCGGATTGGCCTTGAGCTCCAGAATTTCCGATTGCAGATGAATAGCTTCGAGCAGCTTGTCCAGACCAAGCCTCTTGAGTGCCGAAACCTCGACTTCAAGGGTGTCCCCGCTCATGCTTTCGACAACGATTTCATGCTGCAACAGTTCCGTGCGGACCTTTTGCGGGTCGACGCCCTGCTTGTCGATCTTGTTGATCGCAACAATGATCGGGACCTGAGCGGCGCGGGCATGGTTGATGGCTTCGATGGTTTGAGGCATGACGCCGTCATCGGCCGCAACAACGAGGATGACGATATCGGTCACCTTGGCTCCGCGCGAACGCATTGCGGTGAATGCCTCATGGCCCGGGGTATCTATGAAGGATATGGGATTTCCTTCTTCCGTGCGAACCTGATAGGCGCCGATATGCTGTGTAATTCCGCCGGCTTCTCCTGAAACGACACTGGTCTGACGGATGGCGTCCAAAAGCGAGGTCTTGCCGTGGTCGACATGACCCATAATGGTCACGATCGGCGCTCGTGGCTCCAGATCGGTGTCATTATCGTCGTTTCCGATAAAGCCTTCCTCGACATCGGCCTCCGAGACCCGTTTTGGCGTATGCCCAAATTCGGTCGCGATCAGCTCGGCCATATCTGCTTCGATCACATCATTGATCTTGTGCATCTGGCCTTCTTTCATCAGATATTTAATGATGTCGACGGACCGTTCAGCCATGCGGTTGGCGAGTTCCTGGATCGTAATGGCTTCCGGGATCTGCACTTCGCGGACGATCTTCTTGCGTGGCTCCAGCGCGTTGCCGGCCTGTTTCTTCAACCGCTCGCGCTGACGGCGCAGCGAAGCGAGCGAACGTTCGCGCTGATTGTCATCGAACGCATTGGAAATCGTCAGCCTCTGGCGACCGCGACGATCCGCTTCGGTGCGTTTGGGCGGGGCAGGGCGCTCGACTTTTGCTTTCTTGCTTGGCGTCGCGCTTGGGCGGCTCTTTGAACGCTTTTCGCTGTCATCCGAAACATTTTCGCTTGTCCCGGCGGGCTTGCGGTCCGCTGTGGTGCGACGTTGCGGGGATGTTTTTTCCGATGCGGGGTCGGTGCTGGTTTTTCCTTGAGCCGGGCCACGCTTGCCTGGCTGTTTGGCAACCGGTTCCGCTTTCTTGGCTTCGGCGGGTTTTTCTTCTAGCTCTTTCGCTTTTGCTTCTACGGGAGGAGCTGAAGCCGTATTTTCGGCCGCAAGTCTTGCTTCCTCGATTTTGCGCTTTGCGTCTTCCTCGGCGCGTTTTGCCTCTTCCTCAGCGCGCAGCTTTTCGAGACGCACCCGCTCCTTGCGTTCGGCTTCTTCGCGTTTGCGCGCCTCCGCAAGCGCGCGGGCGCGGGCGTCAACCTCGTTCGAGGAAAGCTGACGAAGCACGTTACGCTGACGATCGCCGCCGGATTGCTGCGCCTCGTTTCTGCGTCCACGCGTCTGCTGCGGGCGTGGCGGCTTTGCCTGGGGGCGCTCTGGGGGCGCCTTGCGTTCCTGAGTAACCGCCGCCGCAGTCGTTGGTTCCTGCACATTTACGTTGCGCTTGCTGCGTTTTTTTTCAACCACCACCGATTTCGATCGGCCATGACTGAAATTCTGACGCACCATGCCGGATTCGACCGTGCGCTTTAACGACATGGTCTTGCGTCCAGACTTGGTTGCGTTTTCTTCAGGGTCTTTCGTTTCAGTCATGCTTTTTCCTGTTCCGGCGTGCTAGCCATTGAGCGCGCCGTCAGATGCGTTCCCATATAGCCTATATATCTCTCGGCGGAACGGATAAATGACCGTCCCGCTGGACCATCCGCTATCGCGGCATGGTTGACATTCACTTTACCCAAGGCAGCGCTTAAATCAGTGGATGTAAAACCGTTAATGGAACGCATTGCGCTCTCATGCGGCCCCAACACCGCTCGCGCCAGACGGTCAAGTTTTTCCGTTCCGTCGCGTGCTGCATCTATGGCATGGATAAGGTTAAGAATATTCCTAGATTTAATCGCAATTTCAGATTTCGCAAATCCCGATATGATCAGACCGGCTTTATTTGCCATCGAAAGATTCTGCAGGGCGGCCTGTTTCAGGAGATTGCCCGTCAGATTCGCCAGATCAGCATCGGCGTATGCGTGTGTTCTGAAACCTCTTGAAAACACCTTCCGGCTTATCGCTGCTGCGACATCGTCGTAACTGGCGCTGATCCATACGCCTCGTCCCGGGAGCTTCCGCCTGATGTCAGGCACAACCCCTCCCGATGGATCGAGGACGAAACGCAACAGCTCGCTCTCCCGGAACGATGTACGATGCAATACGCATTGCCGGACTGGTTTATCGATTCCCTTACCCTTTATTTTACTCGTCACTGCCTTTGAAACTCGCGCCGGGAAAGCGGCTAATACGCCACCTCAACCCGGCTACCCTTAAGCCTTAGCTCTTGCTGGCCTCTTCTTCAACCTCTGTGCGGGGCTCAGCCTCATCAATTTCGGCGGTTTCACCCGATTCTTCTTCGGGTTCGGGCGCAGCCTCGATCCATCCGGCATGGATTCGGGCGTTAAGAATCATCTGCTCGGCATCTTCGCGCGTCAGGTCAAAACTGGTGAGATAGCCTGAATGGCGCGTGACTTCGCCATTCTTTTTCTCTGTCCAGCCCAGCAGATCATCTGTCGCGCAATCGGCAAAATCCTCAACCTTGCGAACATCGCTCTCGCCAAGTGAAACCAGCATGGATTTGGTAATACCGGG
>JAHQVI010000212.1 GCA_019634405.1 Hyphomicrobiales bacterium | reverse complement strand
TCAGCCAATATCGCCGCGCAGCTTCTCAAGCTCCCGATCCATCTTTATCGGGGGACCTTCGCCTTCTTTTTCGGGGGCTGGTGTCGGCACGAGCCGAGCTGTTCGCAATATGCCCTGGACGCGATAAGTCTCAACGGCGCATGGCGGGGTTTCTGGCTCTCGCTGTCGCGCCTGTCTCGGTGTAATCCGTGGTGGGGCAGTCATGGTTTCGATCCCGCGCCCGACATCCGGCAGGAACGCCATCCGATCTGGCGGGCCTGGCGGTACGGACGCTGGCGGGGTTCACGTAGAGATTCAACCGGATTTGAAGAGGGGAAAGATGGCGAGGCTTGACGATAGAATCTCAGCCGAGTTGAAAACGCCCGACGATCAGGTTTCAGAAGTTACGATCCGGCGTCGTGTGTGGCTGGTCATTGAAATGGTCATCCTGTTCGGGCTGACGCCGATACTCGTCTATATGCTTCTTTATGAATACCGGATGCCGCTGTTTCAGATTCTCCCGCCGGTGTTTCTTGTCTTCATCGTATTCCTGACGTTCGACCGAACGTTTTCATGGAAAAAGCTGCTTCTGACAGGGGTCAGTTTCAAGCAGTTGCTGAGCATACTCATGATCCTGGCTATCGCAGGGCCCGGCTTTGTGATCTTCGCCCAGAATGATGTGCCCGAGCGCTTTCTTACCTTCCCGCGCTATGCCTATGACATCTGGGTTATGGTGATGATTATGTACCCGCTGATCTCGGTCACGACGCAGGAGATCATGTATCGCGTCTTCTTCTTTCATCGTTACAAACCGCTTTTTGAGCGTGATCCGCAAGGCGCCATCGTGCTCAACGCCGTTCTCTTCTCCTTCAGCCATATCGTATTTCAGAATGTGACAACGCTGATCATATCGCTGCTGGGCGGGTTGCTTTTCGCGTGGCGCTATCAAAGCTCGAAATCCTATTGGGCGCTGGTGCTTGAGCATTCGATCTACGGAAACCTGATTTTCACGGTTGGCCTTGGCAAATATTTCTATACGGGCGTTTCAAACTTCTGAACGGCGGTGGTGCGTCAGCATGTCGCATGCGCCTTGCTGCAAGTAACCGGTCAGTTCCGCCTGGCAGGCTATGTTCAATCTTGGCGGGCAGGCAGCTTACGATCTGGTAATTGCTCCGCTTAGATGTATACAATGACGGCGTTCCGTCTGTTTTGTGTTTTTTTATTGATAAATCATCATAAAATTCCTGCTTATCGATAATTTTTTCGCATATGCGTAATCTTCTTCTGCGCCGCACTGTGGTGAATGTTATTAGTTTTACTTATTGAATGACATGTAATATCAAAATAAACATTGCTGTTATTTCTCTCTGTCCAACTTCGTTAATTGGTAAATGCCACTATTTGCGGAGGGTATTTAAGGAATTTACTTTTAAGATTATACTTTTGTATAATAGGCTGTTACGTAGTTGGAATGCATTATGAAGTGATGGCGCAAAATTCTCATGTTTCGATAAAGAACGTTTTGTTTGTTTGTCTCGGTAATATTTGCCGATCTCCTATTGCTGAGGGCATATTCCGGCACATCACGACACAACGCGGCTACGGGAACCAATTCAAAATCGGCTCAGCCGGGCTTGGAAGCTGGCACATAGGACGCCCACCCGACATACGCGCCCAGGAAGCCGTTCGCGAGTTTGGCATCGACATCAGCAATCTACGCGCGCGCCGGGTTTCTCCCTCCGACTTCGAAAGCTACGACCTTATTCTGGCCATGGATCGCGCCAATCGAAACGGGCTCCTGCGCATGGCGCCGGTTCAGTTCCGGGACAAGATCCAGCTCTTTTTGAGCTATGCGCCGAATATGTCGGTGCGTGAAGTTCCGGATCCATTTTTCGGCAATGCAGACAATTTCGACTATGTATGTCAGCTCGTCGATGCAGCGTGCCGAGGCCTTCTCGTCAGCCTTACATCGCAAACACAGCTTCAGAAAACGCCAGCCGCGAATTCCGGGGTTGTACTGTCAGAGAACGGGTATTCAGCCTCCACGACATAAGGCCCGCCACCCTGATTGGCGCGCGATGAAAATAGTACGAAGCCGTCTACCATGAACGGCTCGCAGAAAAAGCCGCCATAGTAGGACAGATATTCGGCCAGCATATGCGGCTTGGTGCTGTTGAGCCGCGCCAGTGTGACATGCGGCATGAAGTTGCGGGCTTCGCCGGGCAAGCCCGCCATGCGCGCTGCCCGATCATGCGCCCGCTGCAACGCCATGAGCGTCTCGCAGGGTTCAATCCGGGCCCATAGCGCACGGGGCTTGTTGCCCCCGAAACTGCCCAGTCCGGTCAGGCGCAGCTCGAAGCTGGGAGAGTCGATGCCCGAAAGCGCAGACATGAATTGACGCGCCGTATCCGTATCGACATCGCCCACGAAACGCATCGTAATGTGATATTTTTCAGGGTCGATCCAGCGCGCCCCCGGCAGTTTTCCACGTAGTAGACTCAGACGGTTGTTCATATTCTCTGGAAGTTCGAGTGCGGTGAAAAGTCTGGGCATGGCGCACCTCCGGAGAGTTAGAGCGGCATTATGGGCAGGGATAAGTGTATAATCGGTTCGTGTACTCTATTGCTTTAATCACCTCTTCGCTGAGTTCTACATGAATGCTGTCGATATTTGTCTTAAGCTGGTCCATCGTGGTGGCGCCGATGATGTTCGACGTCACGAACGGACGGGTTGTTACCCATTGCAGAGCCATCTGCGCGGGATCGAGATCGTGATCGCGGGCGATTTTCAGATAGGCGGCGATGGCGTCAGGCGCTCCTGGCGTTTCATAGCGTTGCAGACGGTTGAAAAGCTGCTTGCGCGATCCTTCAGGCAAAGCGCCATTCTGATATTTTCCGGTCAGATAGCCCTGTGCGAGTGGTGAATAAGCCAGCAAGCCGACATCCTCGCGTAACGCGATCTCCGAAAGACCATGTTCGAAGTTTTGTGCAACGAGATTATAGACATTCTGGATCGAGACAATACGCGGGAGCCCGCGCATTTCGGCATGATGCAGAAACTTCATCGTGCCCCATGATGTTTCATTGGACAGGCCGATATGACGTATTTTGCCCTGTTCGACCAGCTCGGCAAGGACGCCCAGCGTTTCCTCGATCGGAATGCCTGCATCTTCGTTATGTTTGTAGTTCAGCGAGCCGAAGACCTGAATATCGCGGTCCGGCCAGTGAAGCTGGTAGAGATCGATGTAATCCGTCTTCAGGCGGCGCAGGCTCTCCTCAACGGCATGCATGATATGTTGGCGATGCAGCCGGGAGATCTCGCCGCCGCGGAAGTAGGTTGCCTGAGTGCGTCCCACAACCTTGCTTGCCAGGATGATGTCGTCCCGCTTGCGGCGTGAGGCAAACCACGTTCCGATAATCCGTTCGGTCGATCCTTGGGTCTCCGCTTTTGGTGGAACGGAGTACAACTCGGCGGTATCGAAGAAATTGACGCCCTGTTCGACGGCGTAGTCCATTTGTTCATGGCCTTCCGCCTCGGTGTTTTGTTCACCCCATGTCATGGTGCCGAGGCAGATCGTACTGACGTTGAGGTCAGTGCGGCCAAGCTTGCGATAATCCATTATTCCCTCAAAAGGTCGTTCGTTCAGCTCGAAATTAGCAGACCATTTTGCTCAATATAGCAAGCGTTCGGTGTCTGAAATTTGAAATTCCCTTCTGCGTTGCAAATATAGTCCGCGGACCCGCATACCTCACTCCGGTAGCATAGTGGTGGCGGGCCGCAATTTAAACCCGGACAACCCGCGAAGTAGCCGTAAAACTACGGTATCTCTTGCTTCTGGCCCCCAAAACATACCGTGATCCGCTGTTGCTCGCAGCGCTAATCCCACATGGAATTTGGCAGGCTTGTAGAATGAACGGAGGGATGATTGAAAAATTGGTTGCGCGTATCTGTTAGGATAGTTTTGCTCTCTTTCACCATTTATTGTCCAGATGCGCTAGCGGAATGCGCATTGAACATTCAAAGCGATATTCGTTCGGGCTGGCACAAGAAAAACGTCGATTACGAAACCACCGGGAACATATTGAGAATAGTGGTGGATGATTGGGGCGGAGACGATTCCGATTCAATATATATTGGTAACATCAATGGATGCAGCCAATTGAGGGTCAGGGTTTTACGAAAAACGGGTCGCTACTCATGGGGCGGGAAAGCTATTGGCTTGTCGATCGCCTATGACCAGCGAAAAGCGGGTCAATGGGGCAAGCATGCGTCATTCCTGCCGCCACGAGGTCATAAAATAGAAGACGGCTTTATTAAATCGAGGCTTTCAAGAGGCACAACCCTTATCTATGACGTGGATGAAATCGATCGCACGATGTATTTCGGGGCCAAGGTGTTTCTCGGAGCTGACAATCGTCTGGTGCTTGAATTTGATGCGCATTAGAGCTATTGCCGGTTCTCAGGATGATTTGAGCTTCAGCTTTCTTTGGCGGGCCTGTTATTGGCCCGCTCGATCAGCGCCTCGACCTTTGGCATTATGCCTTCGACGATCACGCCCACGCCTTCCTCGGTCGGGTGAATGCCGTCACCAAGATTCAGCGAGCTGCGGAGGGCGACGCCGCGGAGAAAAAACGGGTAGAGATCTGCGTCATGTTCGGCTGCAAGATCTGAATACATCTGGCGGAAATCGCTGACATACTGATCGCCCCAATTGCGCGGCGCTTCCATTCCGGCCATCAGCACCGGAATATTGCGATCCTTCAATCTTTGCAGGATTCCGCCCAGCGCCTTGCGTGCTTCGGCGACGGGAATGCCGCGCAACGCGTCATTTGCGCCCAACTCCAGTATGACGGCGTCCGCGTCTTCAGGCATGGCCCACTCGAAACGCGCAAGGCCATCTGCCGAAGTATCGCCGGAAACGCCGGAATTCACGACACGCACATTGTGGCCCTTTTCCGTCAACGCCTTTTCAAGCTGCACCGGGAACGCGGCATTCGGGGGAAGCTGATAACCAGCGGTGAGACTGTCGCCGAAAGCAACGATCACGGTCGGTTCCTGCGCAAGAGTTTCATTATCACCGGCTTGTGAAGCCAGTACGAAAATGGACAGCATGCCGCATCTCGTAATCGCCTTAATAGAACTCCATATCGACAATGCCATAAGCTTTAACCTTTCATGCCTCTACGCATGTTATCCGTAACGCCCCTTCACGGCAGGAGCACGCCAAAGTGCCAGAAAATATTATTGACCTGAAAGATGTTCACCTTTCGCTTCAAAGCCGGGCAGGACAAGTACACATATTGCGCGGCATCGATCTTAAAGTCGGTGAAGGAGAAACTCTCGGCGTTGTCGGTCCAAGCGGTTCTGGCAAATCAACGCTCCTCATGATTATGACCGGGCTGGAAAAGGCCAGCAGCGGCGGCGTACACATCGCCGGGCACGATTTTACAGCGCTTAGCGAAGACGGTCTTGCTCGCGCCCGTGGCCAGCATATTGGCATTGTATTCCAGTCTTTCCACCTCGTGCCGACCATGACCGCGCTGGAAAACGTCGCTCTGCCGCTCGAATTTTCGCAAAAATCCGATGTGCGCGAGCGGGCGGAAGAGGTCCTGCAACTCGTCGGCCTGTCTCACCGGCTCGATCATTTTCCTTCGCAGCTTTCAGGCGGCGAGCAGCAGCGCGTTGCGATCGCAAGGGCGCTTGCTCCTAATCCGAAGCTGATCTTCGCGGATGAACCCACCGGAAATCTTGACGCGAAAAACGGCGATCAGATTGTCGACCTGCTGTTCGACCTGCATAAGAGATTGCACACGACGCTGGTGCTGGTTACCCATGATAAAAGCCTGGCCGACCGGTGTCAGAGGGTCATCCATCTTGACGACGGCCGGATCGCATCGGAAACAACCGGACGCGTGCTGGAGCCCGCCGAATGACAGAAGCCATTACGACAACGCCGCCATCACGACAGACATTTCCGTCCTTTCCACTCAGCCTGCGTCTGGCGCTGCGCGAATTGCGGGGCGGCATATCCGGTTTCTATATTTTCGTCGCCTGTATCGCACTTGGCGCAACGGCCCTGGCCGCAGTCGGTACGCTCTCATCGGCGATCGAATATGCGATTTCCCGCGAAGGCCGCGTCATTTTGGGGGGCGATTTCAAGGCGGAGTTGATTCACCGTCAAGCGACGGCGTCCGAATTGCAGATGTTGCAGAACCAGGGCGAGGTTAGCAAGATCGCAACACTCCGCTCTATGGCGCGTCTGCCGGATGGATCGGCCCAGGCGCTCGTGCAGCTCAAGGCGGTTGACAACGCCTATCCACTGCTTGGCCAAATGCTGTTCGAGGAGGAAAAAACGCTCGCGGACATTCGCGAACCGTCTGCTGTGGCGGTCGAACGCGGGCTTTTGGAGCAACTCGGCGTCGACATTGGCGATGAGATACAAATTGGCAATGAAAATGTAACGATTTCCGCGGTTGTCGCGAAGGAACCAGACAGGCTGAATACGGGTTTTTCCTTGGGGCCACGCGTCATGATGTCGGTGGAGACGCTTGAGCGTACCGGCCTTGCCCAGATCGGCAGCCTGATCGAATGGGAATACCGGATTAAGACGGCTGACGGTAGTGTTGTTGACCAAGAAGCGCTTGAACCCCTGTCACAAGCCGGTTTCCGGTTTCGGGATCGCACTGATCCGTCCCCGTCAATCAGCCGCCAGGTCAACCGTCTGAGCGAATTTCTGGCGCTGGTAGGGCTTACCGCATTACTGACCGGCGGTATCGGCGTCGCCAATTCGGTAAACGCGTTCATCGAGCGTAAACGCAAGGTTATCGCCGCTTACAAGGCGCTCGGAGCGACGGGAAGCCTGATCACGCGCAGCTTTCTGATTCAGGTGATGGTCGTCGCGATGATTGGTATCCTCATCGGGCTGACCCTCGGCACGATATTGCCATTTGCCGCTTTAAGTTTTTTCAGCGGCGTACTTCCGCTCGACCTTGAAGTTGGCCTTTATGCCACGCCGCTTATCCTTTCCACGGCTTACGGCCTGCTGATCACTCTGATATTCGTGCTCTGGCCGCTTGGACGTACGCGCCAGATCCGGGCGGGCGAATTGATGCGCGACGGCGGCGAGCGCCCGTTGCATCTTCCGCCCCTGGCGTTTGCGGCAGGATCGGTCGTGAGCGCGATCGCGCTGACCCTGATGGCGATCTTCATGTCGCAGCAGCCCTATATCGCATCGATTGCAATCGGCGCGGTTGCCGGGACGTTCATTGTCTTTGCCGCTCTTGGCTTTGTTTTCCAGAAACTTGCCGCGGCCCTGCCACGGCCCAGAAGCCCGGAACTGGCCATTGCGCTTAGCAGCATCGCCGGACCTGCCGGCTTGACCCGTACCGTGACATTGTCGCTCGGCGCCGGGCTGACGCTGCTGACGGCCATCGCCGTTACCAATGCGTCGATGACCAATGAATTGCAGAGCCAGATGCCGGAACGTGCGCCGAGCCATTTCTTTGTCGGCATCAACAAGGTTGACTATGACCGGTTCTCACAGCTTGTGAGCGAAACCGCGCCGGGATCGGAGCTGAATAATGCGCCGATGCTTCGCGGCAAGATCGTCTCGCTGAACGGCGTTCCCGCATCCGAGATCGATCCTCCCGAGGAGGCGCGCTGGGTGCTCAATGGCGACCGGGGGCTGACTTTCTCGGATAAGCTGCCTGATGATTCCCGAATCGTTGAAGGAGAATGGTGGGAGGATGGCTATACG
>JAHQVI010000211.1 GCA_019634405.1 Hyphomicrobiales bacterium | reverse complement strand
TGGCGATATCGCCGATGTTGCGCGCGGCAATATTTCGCTGGCGCTCGCCCATCCAGCGGCAGGTCTGATGCCGAATGTCCGCGCCAGAATGCGTGCTCATGAAGGCGGTTATTATATCAGGCTTTCCGTCCACGATCGTCCGGGCGCTTTCGCGTCCATCGCACAACGCATGGCCGCCGAGAGCATTTCGCTTCAAAGTATCGTACAGAAGAAAGCACGCAAAGCTAAGACGGATCATGCTGTTACGGAGCAATTGGCGCGCGTCATCATCATTACGCACAAGACTTCGGAAGCCGCGATTCGCAAGGCTTTGGAAGCGATCGAGGAGGACGGGCACGTAGCGAACAAGCCGCAGATGATCCGCATCGAACGGCTTTGAGGTAAATAATGCCGTTTGGGACGGAATCCTTCGTCAGGGCTGATCTGTTGTCATTCTAGCGGCATTTACGTCTGGCATACATATTGCGACTATATATAAGGTAGCCGAAGCGTTAGGCCTCCCAACTTAACCAATATAATGTAAAGACATGCCGCAATGAGCGAAACGCAGACAATTACCACGCTTCACCGTACACTTGCCATTGAGGTCGCCCGCGTGACCGAAGCCGCTGCGATTGCTGCTGCGAGACTGCGCGGCCGCGGCAACGAAAAGACAGCCGATCAGGTCGCGGTTGACGCAATGCGCCGGGAGCTGAACAAGCTGCCGATGCGCGGTCGCGTCGTTATTGGCGAGGGTGAACGCGATGATGCGCCGATGCTATTCATCGGCGAGGAAGTCGGGAGCGGCGAGGGGGCGGAGATCGACATTGCAGTCGATCCGCTTGAAGCGACAACGCTTTGCGCCAAAGCCATGCATAATTCTCTCGCGGTTGTCGGGATTGCCGAAGGCGGCACCCTGCTCAACGCGCCGGACATTTATATGGACAAGATCGCCATCGGCCCCGGCTATCCGGACAAGCTGATCGATCTGGATAAGAGTCCAACTGAAAATTTAAAGGCAGTTGCCGAAGTCAGGGGCGTCCCGGTATCAAGCCTGACGGTCTGCATTCTTGACCGCCCGCGTCACGCGAAGCTGATCGAGGAAGTACGCAGCGCGGGCGCGGCGATTCGGCTGATCCTCGACGGGGATATTGCCGGCGTCATTCATACGGTGGATGCTGCGGAAACGGGTATCGACATGTATATGGGCATTGGCGGCGCTCCCGAAGGCGTCCTCGCCGCTTCCGCCTTGCGCTGCATCGGCGGACAGATGCAGGGGCGTTTGGTTGCGCTGAGCGATGACGAGCGCAAGCGCGCCGATGCAATGGGACTAACGGATCTAAGCCGTAAATATTCCATTCACGACATGGCCAGCGGCGATGTGATTTTCTCTGCGACCGGCGTAACTGACGGCTCGATGCTGAGCGGCGTCAAATTCGATGGCGACTGGATTGAAACCCATACGGTCATTATGCGCGCAGCGACAAAAACGGTTCGTTGGCTCAAGAGCCGCCACCGGGCGGACCGCGTGAACTGATCGCCTTGCATCTATCCCCCGTTACTGATTCGCAACAGGTTCAACTGCGCTTTGTTTCTGGATAAAATGTTGTTTCCAGGCGGCGGTCGCAGTGTATCCTTCGAATCGCGCTAGTTTCGCCCCCAATTATATGTTTAAGGGGTGCGACGATGACTGTTGCGTTGGAGCGTCAGGACGAGGATTTGCAGGAAGATCAGGCGGCTTATCTCGGTGTGACGCGTTCCATCAAGGAGCAGGTTTGGCGCGAGCGGCTCAAACCGCAGCAGACGCGTCTGGCGACGGCGATATGTCAGCAGCAGGACCTTCCCGATCTGTTGGGCCGCATTCTGGCGGCGCGCGGCGCGACGCTTGAAAATGTTGCAACCCTGATGGCGCCGACGCTCAAGGCCATGCTGCCGGATCCGTCCACCCTTCAGGATATGGACAATGGAGCGGCGCGCTTTGCGAAAGCCATCGTCACAGGCGAGAGAATCGCCATTTTTGGCGACTATGATGTCGACGGGGCCTGTTCGTCCGCTCTGATGGCGCGATATCTGCGCGCGCATGGTCTCGACCCGGTCATTTATATTCCGGACCGCATTTTCGAGGGATATGGGCCGAATGTTTCGGCGATCGAGAAGCTGATCAATGATGGCGCGCAGCTCATCGTCACGGTTGACTGCGGCGGCACCAGCCACGGGCCGTTAGAGGCGGCCAAAAACCTTAAAACCGATGTTGTCGTCATCGACCACCACCAGATGGAAGAGCACCTCCCGCCCGCCGCAGCGGTGATCAATCCCAACCGTCAGGATGATCTGTCGGGGCAGGGCCATTTGTGCGCGGCGGGCGTGGTGTTCCTGTTTCTGATCGCTGTGACGCGTCATCTCCGTGGCGAAGGCTGGTATGGCAAGGAAAGAGCGGAGCCGGACCTCCTGCGCCTGGTCGATCTCGTGGCGCTGGCGACGATCTGCGATGTCGTGCCGCTGACCGGCGTCAATCGCGCCTTCGTATCTCAAGGGCTGAAAATTATGCATCGGCGCGGTAATGCCGGGCTGCGCGCTCTGGCCGACGCGGCCGGACTGAAATCAGCGCCGACGCCGTACCATCTCGGATATGTCATGGGGCCCCGCATCAATGCGGGCGGCAGGATTGGCGATGCGGCGCTCGGGGCCCGGCTTCTGGCCAATGACAGTGATTCCCAAGCGGTCAGTATCGCCGCGCAGCTAACCCAGCTGAACCGCGAGCGCCAGGAAATGGAGCAGCGCTGCTGCGAGGAAGCCTTTGCAGTAGCGGAAACGCGCGTGGACGCGAATCCGGATCTCCCTGTGATTATTGTCGGCTCCGAGGAGTGGCACAAGGGGCTCGTCGGGCTTGTGGCTAGCCGTTTGATGGACCGTTTTCGCCGTCCTGCGCTCGCTATAGCCTGGAATGCGGATAGTGGCGAAGGGACAGGCTCGGGACGATCTATCTCCGGGGTCGATATCGGCCTTGCAGTTCGCGAAGCGCTGGCGGCCGGGCATCTGGTCAAAGGCGGCGGCCACGCTATGGCGGCGGGGGTTACGCTGAACAAGGACAAGCTGGAAGCCTTCGAGGTTTTTCTCGCCGAGCGCCTTTCCTCGAACGTGACAACTGCGCGCGAGAGTTCTTCGCTCTATATTGACGGCGCCTTGACGCCTGAAGCCGCCACCATCGATCTGGCGGACCTGATCGAGCAGGCCGGCCCTTTCGGAGCAGGCAATCCATCGCCGCGCTTCGTGTTTCCTGCCCATCGCGTGACGTCCGTCCGGAAGATGGGCGAAGCGCATTTGCGTTGTACACTCAGATCCGGAGGCGGGTCGAGCATCGGGGCGATCGCTTTCCGCTGTCTTGGCACTCCGCTTGGTGATGCGCTGCAAAAAGATGATGGCCAGCCGGTTCACATTGCGGGCCGTTTGCAGCGTGATAGCTGGGGCGGACGCGAAAAAATCGAGGTTCTGATCGAGGATCTGGCCTATCCCGTGAAATAAAATGCATTTGCAGGCGCACAGCTATAATATGAGGGCTTGTGTTGTGCCGAAAACCTTTTTATATCATGCGGACGCGTGAGCGCTTGCTCCCTTCGTCTATCGGTTAGGACGCCAGATTTTCAATCTGGAAAGAGGGGTTCGATTCCCCTAGGGAGCGCCACGGCTCAAACCGCAAACCGGTAGAAGCTGCAAGCGGGCGGTTTAGATCTCTAATGTTGATGAGATCGGTAATTTGGCCTCGTTACATTGCCTGACAGCCAAACGGTCCTTCGTATGAAACCGGGCTGTTTACCCCTGCTGCATCGCATTGTTGGCTGTTGCCTGCTGCGGTGCACAATAGGGCGTCTGCGTCCCTTTCAAAATCCTCGCAAAAAGATATCACAACACTGGTCTCACGCTCCATTGGGCCTAACTTTAGAAGCCGCCGCCCAAACAACGGGAAGCTCTCGGGAAAACGGCTTCGAAGCTTCGGTTGGATCGAGGTCAAATAGTCCGGCAAACGGGACATTTTGGATTCAATCGAGTCGCTGAATCTCGATGCCGCCACATTGCCTCAAGATTGTCATAATATGGCGACTTTGGATTTGGTCCAATTATACAAAATTTAAAAATATTTTGGCAAGGCATTGTAAATAAACAATTTTTTTCATTCAATTTGCGCGATTTTTGAATTACATGATCTTAGATTCGCCTTATTTTGTCACGGTTTCGCTATGTACGCGGCCTTCTGACGCCCCTTTTTGTGATTAATCTCCTATTCAGCAATCCCGCACGGCGGTCGTGCTTCTTTTTTGCATGTGCGATGCAAAGCGAGGTATCCGCCCTGAAATTTAATGGGGGAAGAGGGTAAGGCGATGAAACGATTATCCAGTAAGTCGATGCTCTCCTGCGTCGTCGCGAGCGCCACCCTGCTGCATACTGCAATGCTTCCGCAGTATGCAGCAGCGATGGAACCGTGGCGGACGGAGGGGGCGCAAACACAACAAGTACCAAGTCAGCAAGTACCAAGTCCGGCTGTACAGTCGAACCAGACGACAACATCAAACAAGGGTGATCGTCTCTCCATACCGGCCCAGAACGCCGGTGCGGAAAGTCCAGCGGTCATCACGAACAATGGTGGCGGACAGCCGGTCCAACAGGCTGTTACTCAACCACCAGCACCGGCTCCTGTTCCACAGGCTCCGGCTGTAGTCGCTCAGCCTCAGCCAACGGCTCCGCCCGTTGTTGAGCAGGCCCAAACCGAAGCGGTTGACCAGATCGGCGCTCAATTGCTTGCGACAGACCAAGCCACAGGGCAGAGTGATGATCTTCTGGCGCTTTCGCCGGAAGAACAGCAAGCTGTATTCGGGCAGGTCCAGCCTGGTGCAGCTCCTGCAGTCAGCGCTCCTGCACCGCAGGCTCAGCCAGTCCAGCAGGCTCAACCCGCTACCGCACCAGCAGCGCCAACCGGCTATGCCGCAACTGCGCAACCGGTCGTCAACGGCCTGTCTGAAGAGGCAATTGCGAATGGCGCCGGGCAGGTGTCCTACCTCGCCGAATCGGTCAAATCGATCAAGAAGTCTGGCGATGGCGATCTGCCTAAGATCAGCGAAGCGGAACTGGAACTCTACCCAACCGCTGCGCAGTGCGGTGAATGTCATAAGCAGATCTATGACGAATGGCGTTCGTCACAGCATGCTTATGCGTCGGTTTCGCCCATGTTCCAGAAGTTCGAACAGAGATTTACCGAACTGACCCAGGGTACGGTTGGTACGTTCTGCGTACGCTGTCACCAGCAGGTCGGTACGCAGCTCGGCGAAGGACGCGAAACTCCGCTTTGGGAACGCGCCGCTATTTCCCGTGAGGGCATTAGTTGCATTACCTGCCACCGTGTTCCCGAGCAGTACGGCAAGGTTAACGGTGAACGCCGCGTTATGCCTGGCACGATCTTTGATCCTGTCTACGGTAGTGGTGAAAACAGCGTTATCAAGGACATCCTTGCCAACAAAGACACCTTCTCCGTCAAGACGACCAAAGACGGCCGTGGTAACGAAATCCACAACGGCATGATGACAAACCCGCAGATCACCAAGTCGGAATTCTGCGTGAGCTGCCATCAGGTCGCTGTGAACCTGGGTATCAAGCTCGAAATCGTGTGGGACCAGTATCGTGACAGCCCTGCGAAAAGAGCCGGTATTACCTGCCAAGACTGTCATATGGGCAAAGTGCCTGGCAAACCTCAGGGTTATGCAACTGCACCGTCTGCTGTTGTCGGCGGTAAGGAAATCAACCCTGGTCGTCGCCACGCAAACCATGCCTTCATAGGACCCGGCTACTCGATTGCTCATCCTGGCATCTTCCCGCACAACAAGAAAGCCGCGGCTTTCTCCATGAAGGACTGGCTGCAGTTCGATTGGCGTCGTGGTTGGGGTACGCCTGAGTTTGAGGACCAGGTGGCCAATGGTGCAATCCGGGTTAACTTCCCGCAGCCTTGGGCTGACGCGCTGGACCGTGAAGATGCGCGTGTGGTCATCGAGGAGAACCTCGCAACGCTCCAGGAGCGCTACGAGCTACGACGTCAGGTCATGGAGAACGGTAGTAAGGTTGATGGTCCTTACATCGAATCAGACGCACAAGTTGGTCGCGATCTGGCATTCTCCTACAAGATCAAGAACCTGAATGAAGGCCACAACCTTCCGTCCGGTTCTCTGGGTGCACAGCCTCAGCTTTGGGTGAACGTTGCCCTGATCGATCCTGATGGAAAGAGCGTCTGGGAATCCGGTTACGTCGACAGCAATGGCGACATGGCCGACCTGCACAGCCTTGATGTTGCCGCCGGTACAATTGCGACCGACCAGCAGCTTGTCAGCTTCCAGACCAAGTTCCTGACGACAAACGTCAAGGGCACGGACCGTGAGATGTATCTGCCGGTTAACTTCGACATTGACCCGCTGCCGCATCTTCGTCCACCGCAGGTTCCGACGACGATTCTGAACCATCCTCCGTTGGTGCGCATGGAGAACCACTCGCTGCCACCACTGGCTGAGAAGGTTGCGTCGTACGAAGTACCTGGTGAGTTGATCACGAAGCCTGGCAAATATCGCGTCGTCTTCCGTCTGCGTAGCCGTGCTGAGCCGATCTACTTCATGCGCTTCGTTGGTGCCACGAAGGAAATGGAACGCCGTATGAACGAGCGGATCATGGACTTCCACGCTTACGCCGTCGCAGTAGATGTAAAACGGTAATCAATCGAAAAATTTTGTGGTCCGGGATGAATTTCTCGGGCCACAGACACTGAATGACCAAATTGTTTCGGGATTTTAGGTCGAACAGAGGCCAACTAGGCGGGCCAGTAGTTTTCCGAAGCCCTTAACGGGGTTTACGACCCAGCAGTCAGAGCCAAAAATGTATCGTGGCGTAATCGATCGTCGGCCTGACCAGAGTCGCTAGACGGAGTAACGGGTGAAGTTATTAGAGAGGGGCTCCTATATGACTGGTGAAGTAAAAGGATACTTCCAGTACCGTGCAAGGCCGGCGACTGCCCTGGCTGCGCTTGCACTGGCGGCTGGTAGTTACCTTGCAATGTCCGGCGCGACTGCGACGACTGCGGCAGCTAACGACGCTTTCGTACCTTTCCGGGCCGACGCGCAGCAAGGTGCGGCACAGCCAGCGCCACAACCGGTGCAGCAGCAAGCGGTGCAGCAACCTGTACAGCAACAGCCTGTT
>JAHQVI010000210.1 GCA_019634405.1 Hyphomicrobiales bacterium | reverse complement strand
GTCGCTCATCGCCCGGGCGGCGGAGGGCTCTGCCCGCGACGGGCTTTCGGTCCTTGATCAGGCGCTTGCCCATGGCGGCGGGAAAGTCAAGGCGGCAGACATATTGTCGCTGCTTGGGCTGGCGGATCGCGGACGGGTTTACGACCTTATGGACGCCGTCTTTGCAGGGAAGACGGCTGATGCGCTTTCACTGCTCGATACGCTGCACTCCGACGGTGCTGATCCGCTCCAGATCATCGGCGACATGTCGGAGGGCGTCCATGCTGCGAGCCGGATCAAGGCCGCCGGCGGGGATGCCGTGCCAGCGCTCAGCAGCAACGAGCGCAGCCGCGCCGCAGCGATCGCCGAACGCCTTTCCGTGGCCGCGCTCGCGCGCGCCTGGCAGATGCTCCTCAAGGGGCTGGATGAGGTTGCAAGGGCCCCGCGCGGAATAAGCGCCGCAGAGATGTTGCTCATCCGGATGTGCCACGCATCAGGCCTGCCCTCACCGGAAGATATTGTGCAGCATTTCGCACGCGCGCCAGCGGCAGAAACGAATGCAGAACTAAAGAAATACGAATCGGCACCGCATGGTGGTGTTCCCGATTCGTCTGCAGGCCGGATGTCCTTGCCGCCCGCAATAGGCGAAACGCCGATGCCGCAGCCTCGGGAAACTGAGACCTCCGCTGTAACTGCGCCGCAAACGAGAACGGCAAGCCTCAAGCCCGACCTTGCCAGTTTTGCCGATATCGTGCGCTTCGTGGCCGAAAAACGCGACCTGATCCTGAAAATTGCGCTTGAAGACACCTGCGAACTGGTTCGCTTCAAGCCGGGCCATATTGAATTGCATCTTCTGGACGCCGCCCCGAAAGATCTTGCCAACGAACTCGGGCGCAAGCTGAAATACTGGACCGGCGATCGCTGGATGATTTCACTGACCGACAAACGCGGCGAGCGCCCGCTCGGCGAGATCCGGCGGGAACGCGAAGCCAGGCTGCTTGAACAGACAAAACGTCATCCCACGGTGAAGTCGATCATCCAGCATTTTCCCGAAGCCGAAATTCTGGGCGTTCGCGAAGTCGATGATCCGAAAAAAGATTGACGAATCCTGGCACGGGGTCATCTTTGAGAGAGAGGGTGCCGCAACGTGGCGTGGTTGCAGTGCGGTTTAATTTTTCGCCGGGAGATCCGCAATGAAGAATCTCATGGATATGATGAAGCAGGCCAAGCAGCTCCAGGAAAAGATGTCGGAGATGCAGCAGGCCGTCGAGCAGATCAGCCAGACCGGCACGGCAGGCGCCGGGCTCGTCAGCGTAACGCTGAACGGCAAGGGCGTCATGAGCAGGGTGAAGATCGATCCCAGCCTGTTGAAAGAAGGCGAAGGCGAGATTCTGGAAGATCTGATCGTTGCCGCCCACACTGACGCAAAATCAAAAGTGGAAGAAGAGTTGCAGAATAAAATGCAGGAAATAACGGGCGGATTGCAATTACCACCCGGCATGAATCTCTTTTGATTTCAGGGGCAACAGCGCAGAACAGCCGTTTATACGCCTTCCCGTCAATCACGCGGCCCTGACCGTGTTTGCGTCAGCCGACATTATGCGCGGCTGTGCTATCTCCGGCAGTGACCGGGTTAACGGTCATAATCTCCCATAATGTCATTGCGAAATCGCCGTGAGAACGGGGATCCGCTCAGCAATATGTCTGCCTCCCCGCCCAAAGAATGCGAAATGGCTGTTTTTGAACAAATTCATCGCAATTCAGCCATTTCTGTCTCACAAAACTTTCCTGATACGGTCAGATAATAGTCCTCATTCTGACACGCTCGAATTCTACACAATAAAGAGGAAAGAGCTATTCATGCATAATCTTGGCATAGAGGGTGCAACGCTGTAGATTATGCATTGAAGGCTGGTGGGCTGGCTGGGATAGTTTACGTGTCAGCGCAGCCCACTCGCTCTTTTTCTTATATACAAAATCAAATATTATTGTATGACGATCCAACACACCCCGTTTTGGTGCTATACTGCCACATATATTGCCATGCACTCTTTGAATTAAAATATCATCTGACAGTATGTAAAATAACCGGCTAAGAATGGCAGGCAATTGTACGATTCTGCTATCAGAGACGGATTATGTCATATTCAAACGCAAGAATTACTTTTGAACATGCTAAATTGGCAAGTTTTTTTTCCATTCAGGAATATTGGCGCGGTCATAAAGCTTGGCCTCTTACCGATTTTGTTGTGCGCCATAGTTCTTCTTGTTGTTTTGTTTGCTTTCCTCGTCGTCAATAATTTGACTGGAGAGGCACTGCCAACGGAAGAGAGCAAGCCTGAACTTCTTCCAGTGAAGATAATTGGCGAATTTATAACCTTCTGTTTTGGAAGCATGATTGCTGTCAGCATACATCGATATATCATAATCGATACGCCAGCCCGTTGGTTAAATTTCCGCTTTCGTAAATATGAACTATTTTACATACTAACAAATATAGCAATCTATGCATCGGCATTTGCTGTATTTGTGACAACTGAAATGGTCATATACAATCTCTTTTATACAGATGGATTTCCTCTCAGGAACCAAGAACATGATACCTACAGATTATTACTTGTGATTATTTTGTTTCTTTTCTGTACATCGATCTATGCAAAATTCGGGCTTGCTTTGCCGCATGCCGCAATAACCGGACATATTGCATTCGTAACAGCATGGACCGCTTGAAAAAGGAAAGACGGCGCTGTCTGAAAGGATGGATTTGCGAGGCCAGACCTTTCACCGGCTTCGCAACTCGGCGCGGTTTGTGCTAGCGGTTCGACGCAAACATTTGTATCCCGGGTGCTGCATGCTCATTTGCAAATGTCTGGGTCAGGGGAACCACGAGCCAGCTCTATGTTTCCACAGCATCGGACCGAAAAGTGGGCACCGGTTTTCGGGCAAATCCGATGCTACGGGAAAAGAGCATCGGACCGAAAAGTGGACGCCGGTTTTCAGGTAAATCGGATGCTTCGGCAAAAAGATTGAGCGCCGCAGCCGTAACCGGTAAAAGTCCTGGCGCTTTGGTTGAGTCTCTTGAACCTGACATTTGAGAATGAGCTTCGCCGCAACCTGAACTTGAATGTCAAGTCCACGCCACCAGGTCATATTGCGGTCCAACGATAGGTTAAAACCTTAACTCATGTCCCGAAAAGCTGCCGGTCCCGAAATTGAAGAACTGATTGCCTTGCTCGGGCGCATGCCGGGTCTGGGGCCGCGCTCGGCGCGGCGCGCCGCATTGCACCTGATCAAGAAACGCGAACAGCTCATGCGGCCATTGGCGGCCGCGATGGCGGAGGCGGCGGAGAAAATCGTCGCCTGCGCGGAATGCGGCAATCTCGATACGATCAGCCCCTGCACGATCTGTCAGGACGCAAGACGCGACGCCAGCCTGATCTGTGTGGTGGAGGAAATCGGAGATCTTTGGGCGTTGGAACGCGCCGGGGTCATCAGTGGCCACTATCACGTCCTCGGTGGCACACTCTCTCCGCTGGACGGCATCGGCCCCGACGATCTGACGATCGGCAAGCTGGTTGAACGCGCCCGGCAGCCCGGCGTCACCGAAGTTCTACTCGCCTTCAATGCGACGATTGAAGGCCAGAGCACAGCGCATTATATCTCCGCCGAACTTGAAAATGCCGGCATTACCATTTCACGTCTGGCTCATGGCGTACCTGTTGGCGGCGAACTCGACTATCTCGACGAAGGCACCCTGGCGGCGGCGATCAAGTCACGCCGTCCGCTGTAACGCTTTGGTCAACTTTCTCACAAAGCGTGATATGCGCATTTGAATCTTCCGCGTATGCTGGTAAACAGTTCAGGGAAAATCTGGAGAATATGATGGTTGCGCGCATTTTTCGTCCGGCCAAGACGGCGATGCAGTCGGGACAGGCTAAAATGAAGGATTGGGTTCTGGAATATGAACCGGACAAGCCGCGTGAAGCCGAGCCGCTGATGGGGTGGACCAGCAACAGCGACATGAAGCAACAGATCCGCCTGCATTTCGAAACCAAGGAAGACGCCATCGACTACGCAAAGCGTAACGGCATCGCCTTCCGGTTATTCGAGCCGCATCCCCGCGGGCGCAGCAAGAAATCTTACGCCGAAAATTTCAAATATGGCCGCATTGGCAGCTGGACGCATTGAACAGCTTTAAATTTGGTCTGTTACAGACTATTGTGCCAGCGGACGATCCGGTCCCGTAGCTCAACTGGATAGAGCAACGGCCTTCTAAGCCGTAGGTTGTAGGTTCGAGCCCTACCGGGATCGCCAAAATCCTTTAAAATCAAGGCCTTAAAAGGCGGTGGGACGTAAAATTTCCCCACTGTTGTCTTATGTCTTTACCGTTTGTGTCCCACCAAATATGCGGGTTTTTAACCTGCAGCCTCAGCGCTTGTTGTGACTTTCGCATGGGAAGGGATTTGATTTGCCGGTATTATACATTCGCCGATACAGCCGCAAAATGATCAAGAGCCACCCGGATTGGCTATTTGTTTTTGGCGATAATCTTGAGCGCAAGGGATATGGCGGCCAAGCCCGCGCCGCACGCGATGAGCCGAATGCTGTTGGCATTGCAACCAAGCGCTCACCGGGTATGGGGCCGGATGATTTCTTTACCGATGGCGATAAGACAAAATGGGAAGCATCCAGCGCAGAAGATTTAAATCGGCTCAGGCGGCACATTCATGCAGGCGGTGTTGTGATCTGGCCGCTTGATGGCATCGGAACGGGCTTAGCGAAACTACCAGAATGTGCCCCCTCCATTCATCAGGCAATTGAGGAATTCAAACACGCGCTTGAAGACAGCAGCCTGTAAATCGCTGGTGGTGTCTCATTTTGAATTTCAGCACCATGGTCTGCTGCCCTGATTTTATACCAATTCAGTCAAGAGAGCCCGGCTATTTCCAATCCATTGATAGGGAATGAGAAATGGTACGGAAGCGATATATGACAGAGAAGGCTGTCGGATTGATGCATGTGATGGCGATCATGCCATAGTGACGGCGGTTACATGATCGATGCGCCCATGGCGGCCAACGCTTTGCGGCATATGATACGGGAAACGGTGATGACGGCGGCCTACAATAGTCTGACACGGCGGACATTTCTGAAATCGGTGACAAGCGGCGCTGCAATGGCCGCAATTTCAGGACTGGCGCATGCACGCGAAACATCCGAACGCGAAGATCTTGCCGCGCTCTTCAGGAATGAAGGCCTTGAAGGCTGCTTTTCGCTCTATCTTCCGTCTACGGACAGCCTGACGCTTGTGAACGCAAAGCGCGCCGCTACGCGTTTCACGCCAGCCTCAACCTTCAAGATCCCCAATAGCCTGATCGCGCTCGAAACTGGTGTGGTCCGGGACGAAAACGAAATCATTCCCTATGGCGGCATGCCCCAGCCGATCAAATCCTGGGAGAAGGATATGGGGCTGGCCGACGCGATCAAGATCTCCAATGTGCCCATCTATCAGGAAATCGCCCGCCGTGTCGGTATCGAGACCTATCGGCGCTGGCTGCGGACGCTGGATTACGGCAATCAGGATTGCGGCGAGGTCGTAGACCGGTTCTGGCTGGACGGTCCGCTCGCTATCAGCGCGGTCGAACAATGCCGGTTCCTTGCCAGACTTGCGCAAGGTCAACTGCCCGTCTCGGCGCGTTCGCAGACCATCATTCGCAAAATTCTGGAAATCGAAAGCAAGAACGGGCGCACGCTCTTCGCCAAGACAGGCTGGGCCTTTAAGGCTCAAAAAGGCTGGTGGGCGGGCTGGATCGAACATGATGGCGCGCTCCTTGCCGCATTTGCGCTGAATATCAACATGCAGCGCGCAGAAGATGCGCCCAGACGCATCAGCATCGGCAAGGCGCTACTGTCGGAGCTGGACGTCTACTGATTGCTATCGCATTCAGCGCTCGACGCCGAGCCCCTGCAGATAGACGAGCACGGCCGCCTCAAGCAGATCCTCCGGCGTCATCGGCGTCTTTCGCGTCCCTTGCCGGCAGAACAGCGAAGCGATGCCGTGAGACAGCGACCAGACATGCAGAGCGACCATCAGCGCGGGCGGCCGCTCGCCTTCCGGCAGCGTCCCGCAAACGGCTTCCGCCGCATGCCGCAAGACGTCGAAGGCGCGATCCGAGGCCTGACGCAACGCGACCGTCGATGATGACGGGATACCGGCTTCGAACATCGCTGCGTAATAGGCCGCCTCATCGCGGGCGAAGGCGAGATATTCCCGGCCGATATTTTCGAAGGCCTGCATGGCGTTCGGCTTGCCGTTTTTCCAGGACCTCTCAAGCCGGTCAGCGAGCTGATTGAAGCCGATGAGCGCCACATCCGCAATGAGCGCGTCGCGATCACGGAAATGGCGATAGGGCGCGGCTGGACTAACGCCGGCAAGACGGGCTGCGTCCGCGATCGTAAAGCCCGCAGGCCCCTTCTGCGCAATCAGTTCGAGCGCGCCGCGTATCAGCGCCTCGCGGAGATTGCCGTGATGATAGCCGCGCCGCCCATTGGGGCCGCGCCGGTCGCTGGAATCGTTCATGTTATGGATGTTTACATGACTTAAAGCGAAGCCGCACGTCAGAATTGCCGGAACAATTCCCGGCATCGCGCGAAATTCATCATTGTCTTGCCGCTATGCACAACAGCGCCTTGACGCAAAGTCACAGAGTTCCCGGAACCTTCATGGGGAACCGGGAACTCTGCAGGCCGGGGGGCAAATCAATATCCGGAGGATTACAGAACACAACCTCAAGATAGTTTAACCATACACCCGCAACTCTTGTGTTTTCGTTAATTCATGGACGTTTTTCAGGCCAACCGATAATCGGAGTAAAATTTTTATCTCTACACAGGATTGTATACGCCATAACTTTAACTCCTATGTGCAGAGAGACGAATAAGCATCAGAGACAGATAAAAATTCTACATTATGGAGGAAAGTTAATCCATTTTTTGCCACAGTTTTTGCCCTCGACGCCAATTATCTGCTACTGAAAACACTAGGTAAAGACACGGTTCAGCTTGATGATCGCAGGATAATCCTTCGAAATTACGGCTGACAGTTTGCGGACGCCACGCGATAAGCGGGAAGCGAGGGCAATCGTATGATCTGTGCTGTGTTGCGCCTGTGGCACATATTGGCGCGCAGTTAGGGAGTTCGCGAATGGCGGTTGCGAGAAGGAAGCTCGGCTTCTCCTGGATGTGGTTCTTGCTGCTTTCGGGACTGAGCATACTCTCATGGATCTCGACCTATACCGGGATCATGGAACTCATCGCAGCCTCTACTGGATATGTCGGTCTTCTGCCCCAGATCGCGGTCGGTTTCGCGGTCTTCATGCTTCAGCTCATGATCCTGTACGTTCTGGACGCGATGTTTTCCGGGACATTGCGCTGGTGGCTCTGGCCGTCTTATCTGTTCGGCTACGCCATTCTGTTCCTGATCTCGGTAGGTTTCGCCTTTGGCTTCTACTGGAAATATCTCGAAGCAGGCAGCGTCACCACGGCGTCGGTCGAGCAATCCCTGCGTAGTGTGCAGCAGACGCTGGAACTGGGAACGACGCGTCTCACACAGATGCAGAGCACATTCACGACGCTCTCGGCAATCTCAGCGGAAAAAGCCGAACGCGAGCGCACGGTTGGGCGAACCTGCCCCGGCAGCCCGCCCGGCGATGGTCCACGCCGCCGCCTTCGCGACGCCGACGCCGAGCGGTTCCAGTTCGCAAGCCGCTCCATCGACAACCGTATCGCCGAAGTCAGAACCGATATCGACCTGCTCAATGACGATCTGCGCAAGCTGCTTACGAAAGACCCCTCGACCATTGACCCCGTCACAGGGTCGCGCCGCGCATATATCGGCAAGATGAACCGGCAGCTTTCGCTCGTCGCAACGCGCTTCAACGCCCTGCGCACCGACCCGCAACTGTTGCAGCTTCGCGATGAATTCGCCGCTCGCGGCGCGCAGACGGTGTTTCCCAATGAGCGCGGCGGAACTTTTCGCTGTCCTGACCCGCAATTGCAAACCGCAATCAATGGGGTTGTCCGCGCGATCAATGAACTGCCTGTTCTGGAGTCGCCGCTGCTGACGGCTTACGAGGGATCCGAAGCCGTCATCGAGGCATTCCGCCGGCTGACGAACAGCAGCCTGAACAACAGCGAGCAGATCAGCATCGCAATCCAGAACGGATTTTATGCGCTGGGCGTTGGCTCCCCCGCCGAACCAGTGCCTGATACCCCTGACGGGCTTTCGGACCGGGATCTGATACCTCTGATGATCGCCATTTTCGTGGACATCTGCATGCTGCTGGTCTCGGTCAACCGCCCGTTTGGTCCATTCTTCGAATTGTCGCGAAGCATGGATGCAGCCCGGCGCGGCGCAATGAACGAGTATTTGGAAACCTTCTACAAAGTCTTTCAGGACCAGTTCGATCCCCACAGAAGCCCGACCGCCACCGAAGTCATCGCGCCGATACAAGATGTCGTGTTCGACCACCGGGGCCGCTATTACGCCGCTGTGCCGCTCGATTTCCGCGAGGAAGATTACATTCGATGGCTGGAGCGGCGCAAAGGCCCCGGCGCGGCGCAGGCGATCTTCCAGGCGACGTCCGAAAAGCCGCTTGAAGAGTCACGCTACATTACCGGCGTCTTCGCCACGCTTGAGGGCAGCGGTTTCGTTGTCCTGATCGACGCCACCGATGACGGGCTCGACTTCGCCTTGATCAAACAGAAGCTCGAACAGCAGGGCAGCGTCTATGCGCAGGCCGACGCGTTCCGGCTCTATCGCTTCAAGGACAAGGCCTGGGCGCAGATCCTCATGCAATCAGTGGCAAGTGGGGCGGCGGAAAGCGAACGCCTCGCGCGGCAACGCGCCAAATCAGGCGATCGTTGGGAACAGCGCGCCCGCACCCTGCCGCCGAAAGATGACGGATCCTACCGCGGCGAAGTGAAACCACTTGTCGGTAGCGATGATGCGGGGCTGACCGATGATGTCGGCAGCCGCGATGCGCTTCCCGACCGGAGGACGAGCCGTTTCGAAGACGATCCCGATCCGAATGAATACACGGACGCATCACGTTTCAAGCGGGAAAAAGACCCAACGGAAAGCTGAAATCAGACCCATGGCTTTGATGGGTTCAACGAAACAAAATACGTGTGTCTCTCAATTTTGACACCTCCATAAATCGTTCTTTAACCCTGCCACGGAATACTGGTTGCACCAGACGGCGCTCCCAACAAGCGTCGGACAATCCCGCCATACAGGAATGATGAACGATGGGTTTTCTCACTGCCTTTCATAAAAAGCCCACAGGCGACTGCCAGATCCTTATTGAGCGCCTTGCGCTGCGGATCGGGGAATGCCTTCAAGGTTTGCAATTGAAAGGCTCATCGCTGAGCGAACGCTCGCTTACACTGATTGCCCGCTCCCCGTCATCGGAGATCGCGCGTGCACTGGCCCTTCAGGCGGAAACTCTCCAAAGGAACGACATATCGGCGCGAATAATTTTCGCGCGGCTTTCTCCGATCGAACTCGTTGCGGAACTGGCGTCCGCCCTTAGCCTGACAGCTGGCAGAGACAGCAAGGAAAGCTCCGTTCGAATCCTCAAATCGCCGGCGCTTCTCAATGCGCATGAACAGCTTGTCATCGGTGAGCATTGCTGCTGGACGGGCGACATGCTGCGGCGCGCTGAAGGCAATCGCAACGGCCTCGACATCTGGAAAGATAACTCCGATCACGCCGCCAAGCTGGCCCATTGCGCTTTCAACGCCATCTGGCCAACGGCCAAGCCGGTTCCGTCGAGCGTCCTGACCGGACGTCAACGAATTTTGCGGGACAGCGAATGGCTGAATGCGTCCATGACGCCGGCGGGAATTGCCTCCTCATTCGCAAACAAGCGTGCAGGCCGCTCTTCCTTTACCCAGCATTGACGCCCCTACGGCATC